>DATFKJ010000337.1:0-4032 GCA_035268705.1 Roseovarius sp.
AGATTTGCAAGTACTCATGACCCCCGAACTCACCGCCCTCACCCTCGCCGCCCTGCTTCAGGTCGTCCAATACATCCTCTACGCGGTGCCCGCGAACCTCGAACTGGGCACCGGCTACACCATGTCCGCGCGGGATCGCGACCCTTCCAAACCCCTGTCCGACCGCACAGCCCGGCTTGGCCGCGCCATGGACAACCATTTCGAAGGGCTGATCCTCTTCACCATCGCCTGCGTGGTGATCACCCTCGCGGATAAATCCGGCCCCGTCACCAGTGCCTGCGCCTTCGCCTACCTCGCCGCCCGCGTGCTCTATATCCCGGCCTACGCCCTCGGCTGGCGCCCGTGGCGCTCCTACATCTGGGCGGTCGGCTTCCTTGCCACCCTGCTCATGCTGATAACCACCCTCATATGACTTTCTTCTTGCAAAAAATATCCCGGGGGGCCGCCGCAGGCGGCGGGGCAGAGCCCCAAAATAACACCGACCCTATACCGACATAATACCGACGTGATACAGACGTTTAAAAATCGAAGGAAACAGACCCATGGCAAACTATGACGTCATCGTCATCGGCTCCGGCCCCGGCGGCTATGTCGCCGCCATCCGCTGCGCGCAACTCGGCCTGAAAACGGCCTGTGTGGAAGGCCGCGAAACATTGGGCGGCACTTGCCTCAACGTCGGCTGCATCCCCTCCAAGGCCCTTCTGCACGCAACCCATCAGTTGCACGAGGCCGAACACAACTTCGCCAAGATGGGCCTCAAGGGCAAAAGCCCTTCGGTGGACTGGAAACAGATGCTCTCCTACAAGGATGACGTGATCGGCCAGAACACCAAGGGCATCGAATTCCTGTTCAAAAAGAACAAGATCGACTGGCTCAAGGGCTGGGGCTCGATCCCCGAAAAGGGCAAGGTCAAGGTGGGTGACGAGACCCACGAGGCCAAGAACATCATCATCGCCACAGGCTCCGAATCCTCCTCGCTGCCGGGTGTCGAGGTGGACGAGAAAACCGTCGTCACCTCCACGGGCGCGCTCGAATTGTCCAAGATCCCCAAGAAAATGGTGGTCATCGGCGCGGGCGTCATCGGGTTGGAAATGGGCTCAGTCTATGCGCGCTTGGGCACGCAGGTGACGGTTGTTGAATTCTTGGATCACATCACCCCCGGCATGGACGGCGAGGTGCAAAAGCAGTTCCAGAAACTGCTGAAGAAACAAGGCCTTGAATTCATCATGGGCGCCGCCGTGCAATCGGTCGAGGCGATGAAAACCAAGGCCAAGGTCAACTACAAGCTCCGCAAGGACGACAGCGAGGACACCCTCGACGCCGATACCGTTTTGGTCGCCACCGGCCGCAAACCCTTCACCGATGGCCTTGGCCTCGATGCCCTCGGCGTCAAGATGTCCGAGCGTGGCCAGATCGAAACCGATAACCAATGGCGCACCAATGTCGACGGCATCTACGCCATCGGCGATGCCATTAACGGCCCCATGCTCGCCCACAAGGCCGAGGATGAAGGCATGGCCACTGCCGAGGTGATCGCCGGCAAACATGGCCATGTGAACTATGGCGTCATCCCCGGCGTGATCTACACCCACCCCGAGGTCGCCGCCGTCGGCCAGACCGAGGAACAGCTCAAGGACGCGGGCCGTGCCTACAAGGTGGGCAAGTTCTCCTTCATGGGCAATGGCCGCGCCAAGGCCAATTTCGCCGGTGACGGCTTCGTCAAGCTGCTGGCCGACAAGGAAACCGACCGTATTCTTGGCGCGCATATCATCGGCCCGATGGCCGGTGACCTGATCCACGAGGTTTGCGTTGCCATGGAATTCGGCGCCGCGGCCGAGGATCTGGCCCTCACCTGCCACGCCCACCCCACCTATTCCGAAGCGGTGCGTGAAGCGGCCCTCGCCTGCGGCGACGGCCCGATCCACAGCTAAACCAAGGCTCATTCAGGCCTGACGGCCTTCTTCGCGAAGAGGCTCGTCAGACCCCATGAGCACCAGATACAAAAAAGGGCGGCCACTGGCTGCCCTTTTCATTTTACTCGATGCATTGCCTTCACCACATGGTCCGCGCAGCCCGCTCTTGCCACTCTGCGTCATACTCCGCACCACCTTCTTCGCCACGCGTCTGCTCCGCCAGAATATCTCCGACCGTGGGCAACCCCTTGCTGTCGTCCCGGTTCCAAATCCCCGCGCGCATGCTGGCGCGTGCGCATTGGGTGTAGATTTCAGCGATCTTGATCACGATCACCGTGGCGGGTTGCTTGCCTTGTCGATTGAACATGGCGCGCAACTGCGCATCCGCCGTCACTCGCGCTTGCCCGTTGATCCGCACCACCACGTCCGATCCCGGCACCATGAACATCAGCGAAATCCGCCCGTCGCTCACGATATTGCGCAGGGTGTCCAGACGGTTATTGCCCCGCCAATCCGGCATCGCAAAAGTCTGCGCATCCAGTTCCGTCACCACCGGACCGTCCTCACCCCGTGGGCTGCCGTCAGTGCCTTCGGTCCCCACGGTCGAGACAATGCAATACCGCGATTTGGCAATCCACTTTCGATACAAAGGCGTCAGCCGCGTCGCGACTTTCCGCAGGCTCGGCGCACCCGGCACGTTATACAGCGCCTCAAGGCTGGCGATGTCCTCGATATATTCAACCTTCGGGGTCAAAACCGGCCTCCCGCATCAAGGCGGTCGAGGCACTCTCGACCTCATCCTCCAGCCGCGCCATGAACTCGCCCCGCGGCAAGCCGCTTTCGATCCGTGGCAGGAATTCCACAACCGCTGTGCCGGGCTTGCGCATGATCCCCTTGCGCGGCCAATACAGCCCGACATTCGCGGCCACCGGCACACAATCCTGCCCCAGCTCTTTGTAAAGCACACCGGTGCCCACCTTGTAGGGCGCCTTCACCCCCGGCGCGATCCGTGTACCCTGCGGGTAGATGATCAACTGCCCCGGCTGCTGCCGCCCCTTGGCGACATCCTCGACCATCTTCTTGATGGCTTGGCTCCGCTTGCCGCGATCCACGGGAACACAGCCTATCCGCAAACCATATTGCCCGATCACCGGCGCATACATCAGCTCGCGCTTCATGATGAACTTGCCCGCCGGAACGCTGGCGAAAATCAGGATGATATCAAGGAAGGATTGATGCTTGGCCGCAATCAGCACCTCATCCGTGGGCGGCGTGCCGCGCACCTCGGTGCGCAGGCCGACCATCCACACCGCCGACCAACGCACGACCTTGCACCATGCCTTACAAGCCGTCAGCGCCCCCCGGCGGCTGAACAATGCCCAAGGCAGGAACAGAATGCCCAAAACCGGCATCATCACATAGATAAAGACCACGAAGACAAGCGATCGGCCCCATTGCACCGCGTCCCTCATGGCATGTCCCTCAAAGTTCTCAGGGCCGCCGCCCGTGTCGCGGCAAAAGCTACCCCGGCGGCCAAAACCGGTATGCAAAATGGCCATATCCAGTGCCAGCCCTGAAATCCAAGCCCCGTCAAAAAGCCGCCCCCGACCTCCGCCGAAGGCAACAGCAGAATGCCTATCACCCCGGCCACCATGCCAATCCCCGCGCCAGTCAAGGCCCGCAGGGTGAACCGCCGCACAAAGGCATTGGCGATGTAGTCGTCCCGCGCGCCCACAAGGCGCAAAACACTGATGACCTGAGCATTGGCCGCCAAAGCGGCGTTGGCGGCCAGCGTGATCATCGCCGCCGTCGCCGCGCCGATCAAGACCATCGACACCCAGCCCAACAGGCGCAACCGGCTCGCGGCCCGCACCAAGGGGCGCCGCCACCGGGTGTGATCGTCCAGAACCGCCCCCGGCACCTCCGCCGACAACCTCAGGCGCAATCCTTGCGCATCGTATCCATTCCCCTCTTCCACGACTTCGATCAGTTGTGGAATGGGCAGTGTATCCACTGGCAAATCCGGCCCGAACCAAGGCTCCAGCAAAGCGCGCTGTTCCGCCTCGTCCAAGGCCCGCGCACTGGCCACGCCCTTGGTCGTCTGCAACACCGCAAGTGC
>DATFKJ010000338.1:0-5871 GCA_035268705.1 Roseovarius sp.
ACGGCGGTCTTGGTTTTGCTTTCGATGATGGTACGGGTCATGGTTTATCCTTGTTGGTTTGCGGGAGCGCCCGAGGCGCCGCCATGTTCAATAGCCCAGTTGGCATTGGTCTTGATACCGCCAAGCGGGAAGAAGTGGACCTGTTCGATGTTGAAATCGGGGTTCGCCGCCTTGTGGGCGGCCAGTTCGGCGAGGACATCGGTTGGTTCATACGGCAGCAGGAGCTTGGAGACATCCATGGCGCGTTTTTGCAAAACCTTGAGCGAGGGGCCGACGCCGCAGGCGATGGCGAATTTGATCAGGGTTTGCAGCTTTGCCGGGCCGGCGATGCCGATATGGACGGGCAGGGTGATGCCCGCCTCGCGCAGGGCATCGGCCCATGCGATGATCGGTTTGGCGTCAAAGGCGAACTGAGTGGCCAGCGCCATTTCAGCGTCGGTACGCTCGGAAAACTTCTGTTTCCATTGCAGCGCCTCGTCGACGTTCTTGTTCGAGCCGTCGGGGTCGATATCCTTGTTGCCCTCGGGGTGCCCGGCGACGTGCAGGCGCTTGAAGCCTGCCTTGTCGAACTCGCCGGTTTCCATCAGCTGCATGGAGCAGTGGAAATCGCCGTGGGGTTTGTCGACGCCACCGGCCAGCAGCAGGGCCTGATCGACGCCCGCTTCGCCTTGGTAGCGGGCGATCCAATCGGCCAGCGTGGCCTGATCGCGGATGATGCGCGCGGGGAAGTGGGGCATGACCGGGTAGCCATCGCGTGCCAGACGCGCGGCGGTTTGCACCATCTCGTCAATCGGCGTGCCTTCGATATGGGCGATGTAGACGCGGGTGCCTTCGGGCAGCAGATCGCGGAAGTTTTCGACCTTTTCCGCGGTGCGCGGCATGACCTCGATCGAATAGCCTTGCAGGAAGGCTTCGACCTGTGGGTTGACGGGGGCAGGGGCGGTGGCGCCTGCGTCACGCTTTTTGAAGTTCAACAGAGCCATTGCGGCCTCCCATAGCGATCTCGGGCTCATGCCCAACCTTCGTTTGCGATCAGTTGCTTGATGCGCTCTTGATCGTATTCAGTATCCAGACGGGCGGCTTCGGCTTCGACCACCTCGGCGGGATCACCGTCCACCTGATAGGGAGCCGCCTTGCGCCATTCGGCGAGGTAGGCATCGGTATCGGAGGCGCCGATTTTCATGGCGGCGCGGTCGATGGCCTGTTCAAAGCGTTCGGGGAGCGGTTTTTTCGCGCCCCGGCGCCCTTTGCCCACGATGACCTGAGCGGGGATGTCCCGCCAGTATACGATTGTGACGTCAACCATGGCTGATTCCTCTATCTTCGTGGGTCGTGTCTAAAGCAGGCGAGGGCTTGCGCGGGGTCGATTTTCGACAGAACGCGGACATCATGCGACGTGCAGAGACTATCGCGGCTGTGGTTGCGGTACCACGGGGGCAATTCGGAAAACCTCTCATGATCGTCATGTAGGGTTTTACAACAGCTTGCGCGGGGCCCTTTGACGCATTACCTTTGAGGTAACTCGAAATGGAGGGCGTGTAGTTATGGCGCCCAAGCGTCCCGGAAGTGCGGGCGCGGTCCCCAAAGCGGTCGAAAGCCCCGCACTCAAACCGCCCGGGTCAACAGGGCCGCTTTATGCGGCTTTGGACCTGGGAACAAACAGTTGCCGCATGCTGATTGCCCGTCCCGAGGGCGGTCAGTTCAAAGTGGTGGACAGTTTTTCCAAATCCGTCCAGCTTGGCGCGGGGTTGGAGAAAACCGGCCGCCTGTCGCGATCGTCGATTTTCCGTACAATTCAAGCGCTTCGCGTCTGTCAACAGAAGTTGAAGCGGCACAGGGTCAAGCGGATGCGGCTTGTCGCGACGGAGGCCTGTCGCCGGGCGCGCAACGGCAAGGATTTCATGACCCGGGTGAAGCGGGAAACCGGACTGACGCTGGATATCATCGAGCCGCAGGAAGAGGCGCAGCTTGCCGTGGTGTCCTGCGCGCCGCTTGTCAGCCGAAGCACCGATCAATTGCTGGTGGTGGACATCGGCGGCGGATCGACCGAACTGGTCTGGATCGACCTGCGCGATGTCCCGCATGCCCAGAGGCGGCGGGCGATCATGCGGATGCACAGCGGGTTTCATTGCCCCGATAGCGGGTTTCCTGCGGCCAAGGTCGTGGATTGGATCAGCGTGCCGCTCGGGGTGGCGACGCTGCGCGATCAGTTCCGGGACGTGGAGGACGACAGCGCGCGGTTCGCCCTGATGAGTTGGTATTTCGAGGAAAACCTTGCCGAATTCGCGCCCTACAAGGATGAGCAGGCGCGCGAGGGCTTCCAGATTGTCGATACCAGCGGCACAGTGACCACGGTGGCGGCCAGTCATCTGGGCCTCAAACGCTATGACCGCAACAAGGTGGACGGCCTGCGGATGACCAGTGACGAGATCGACAAGGTGATCCGTGGCTATCTGACGCTTGGCCCAGAGGGGCGGCGGCGTGACCCGCGCATCGGTATGGACCGGCAGGCGCTGATCATGTCGGGGGCGGCGATCTTGCAGGCGCTTTTGCGGTGTTGGCCGACCGACAGGCTTTCGGTGGCGGATCGGGGCCTGCGCGAGGGCATGCTTTATGCGCAGATGGCGCAGGATGGCGTATTGAAGGACGAACAGGACTGATGGCGAAGAAACCGGATGGCAAGAATACCTCGGGGCGCGGACAGCGCGATTTGAAGGTGAAGGTCAAAACGGCGCGGGGGCGCAAGCCGTCCTCGACGCGGTGGCTGCAACGACAGTTGAACGACCCATATGTGAAGCGCGCGCAGGCCGATGGATACCGGGGGCGCGCGGCCTACAAGATCATGGAATTGGACGACAAGTTCCGCTTTCTGGTGCCGGGTGCGCGGGTGGTCGATTTGGGCTGTGCGCCCGGGGGCTGGTGTCAGGTTGCCGTTCCGAGAGTGAATGCGCTTGGCGAGAAGCAAGGCAAGGCGCAGGGGGCGATCCTTGGGGTTGATTTGCAGGAAGTGGAGCCGATCGCGGGCTGCGAGTTGCATCAGTTGGATTTCATGGAAGATGACGCCGACGACAAGGTGAAGGAATGGCTTGGCGGCAAGGCCGATGTGGTGATGAGCGATATGGCCGCGGCAAGTTCCGGCCACAAACAGACCGACCACCTGAGGATTGTCGCACTATGCGAGGCGGCGGCCTATCTGGCCTTTGATGTGCTGGAAGAGGGTGGCACATTCGTGTCCAAGGTTTTGGCCGGCGGTGCGGAAGGCGAATTGCAAAAGCTGCTAAAGCAGCGGTTCGCCAAGGTCGCCAACGTAAAGCCGCCCGCGTCGCGGGCGGACAGTTCAGAAAAATTCGTGGTCGCGACCGGCTTTCGCGGCTGACGCGCCCTTAGCTGGCAAGTTTGTCGATGCGGGCCGCGCTGATGGAGCGTTCGGCCTGTAGGCGGAATAACTGCGCCTCGGCAGAGTGGGCGTGCGTGGCCTGAATATTGACCTGCCCGGCAAGGTTACGTTGACGGATCAATTCGAACAGACGCGCATGGCGCGCGGGCTTGAGTGGTTGAACAGGGTGCGACATGGGTACTTCTTTCCTCACGAATACTGCGGCAGAAGCATTGCCAAATCATTAAGGCCGTTTTGGCGCCTGTGTCGTTCGAAATCGTGGTGTTTTGCGGGCATCCGCTTTGTTTCGGGCGGTTTGGCGGATGAAGTTTCAGGGTCGCAAGGACCAAGATAGACAGGCCAAGGATAAGAGAAAACGGCCCGAACCACGGGAACGCGTGGCTTTACAAGCTGGACATTGCCACGGCGGGCACGTGTAAATTCACACCCTAATATCAGGTGACGTGGCAAGGGATGAGCTGACGTCGACTTGTCAAATCCGGCGCGGTGAACTGACTGAACCGGTCTGTCTGAGCGGTGCGCGGCATCATGGCCAAGAACGCGGATTTTGATGGGTGGCGCACTAAAGTCCAGAGGACTTGTGAGCGAGTTGTTGGCTTTGCAGAGTTCCTGAGCATGACGAAAGCCAACAGCCAGACGCCGCTTAATTGCTTTAGACGCAGCACAAAATAAACCCAGAGGCCCAAGATATTGAGGGCGCGTTGATCTTGTTGTTATGAAATGCGGCCGGTCCGCCTGCTATGTCGGGACATTGAAAAGGGAGCGATTCATTGTCCTGAGTGACCTCAAAGTTTGTTCCAGCACAAAGCCCGCCCAGTAAATCAGGTGCAAAATGATTGCATGGAACACTTGGAAAAACTTGAGGCGCACGGCCTCTTTGACGCTCGCGTCCCGCGCTATACGTCCTATCCCACGGCGGCTGTCTTTACCGCCTCCGTCGGAGCAGAATATCAACGCGCGGCGCTCGAAACCCTTGATCCAGCCGAACCCGTATCCGTCTACGTGCATATCCCGTTTTGCGAACGGCTGTGCTGGTTTTGTGCGTGCCATACTCAGGGCACGAAGACACTTGGACCTGTCGAAGCCTATATCGCGACGCTGGAGGCCGAACTGGACACGCTGCGACGCATTTTGCCGGACGGCCTACGTATGGGGCGTTTGCACTGGGGCGGGGGAACACCGACCATCCTGCCGCCGTCGCTCATTCACCGCCTTTCAAGCGCGATCAGAGACGTCTTTGTCCCACAAGAGACATGCGAGTTCTCGGTTGAAATGGACCCGACGATGGTCGACCGGGACAAGATCGAAGCCCTCGCAGATCAGGGGATGACCCGTGCTTCAATCGGAATCCAGGATTTTGACCCCGAAGTTCAGTCCGCCATCGGTCGGGCGCAGCCTTATGATGTCACACGGGCCTGTGTGGCTGATTTGCGTGCTGCAGGCATTACGTCGTTGAATGCCGATCTGGTCTATGGCCTGCCTCATCAAACGCGGGCCCGGATCACCGACACCATCGAGAAGGTTCTCAGCCTTGCCCCGGACCGTGTGGCCCTTTTTGGCTACGCGCATGTACCTTGGGTGTCCAAGCGGCAAAAGCTGATCGACGAGACAGCTCTTCCCGGTGACGTGGAGCGCTACCACCTGTCTGCCATCGCGGCGCGACGGATGGTCGATGCCGGCATGACCGCAATCGGAATCGACCATTTTGCGATGCCGGGTGATGAGCTTGAGGTCGCGTCCAGCAACGGCCAGCTGCGACGGAATTTTCAGGGCTATACCGCGGATAGCTGTCAATCGCTGATCGGCCTCGGGGCATCGTCGATCTCACGGTTCCCCGGCGGGTATATTCAGAATGCGCCCGCAACAGCCGCCTATATCCAGCGCATTGGCGCGGGTGGGCTGGCCGGGTCAAAGGGCTATGCTTTGACCAGAGAAGACCGACTGCGTGCTCGCGCAATCGAATATCTGATGTGCGATTTCCGCATCGACCTGACCACGTTGCGGGCCGAGTTCGGCAACGCCGCTGATACGCTTGGGCCGGTGCTTGGGGGACTTTCCGAGCGGTTCGCAGACTTGGTGCGCCTGGAAAGCGACTGCCTGGAGATTATGCCGGAGGGCCGCGCCCTGACGCGGATAATCGCGGCCGCTCTCGATCAGCACGTCCCCGAGGGGATGACCTATTCGCGTGCGTCCTGACGCCGTTTTCAGGCGGTGGGCGTGGTCATAGGGCGCGCACCGCGATGAGATGTGAGTGGGCCAAGATCAGCGCGGCAAACGCAGCAAGACCAAAAATGAACCGAATGGCGAACCGCGCCCAAGGCGCTGGCGTGTGAATTCGTGGGCCGGCCTTATGCTTGGCGTCAAGCGTGGACCATCGTGATGCGCCGAGGTTCCGCCGCTGGCGTCGATCGGTCAGCGCGCAACCAGCAACGGCAAAGCTGCCCAATACGCCAAACAGGACTACGTGAGCGAAT
>DATFKJ010000339.1:0-2203 GCA_035268705.1 Roseovarius sp.
CCGGGCACAGTTTTGGAGGTCATGTCGGACCGGTTGCGCGTGGCGACGGGTGCGGGTGTTGTGGTGTTGCGCGACGTGCGCACGACCAAGGGACAGGCGATTGACCCGGCCCGATTGGTCAACGCGGGTGACGTTTTGCAGATGCCGGATGCGGCGGGCTTTGACGCGGCGGCCAAGCGGGCGGCGGAGGCTGAGGCAGGTTGGATCACGGCGCTGACTGCGATGCAGGCGGCGGAGTTGCCTTTGGCGCAGTCTTCGGACGACGGTGCGGATTGGCAGAGCGTTGAGATGCCTGCCGTTGAGGGCTTGGACGACGCCGGGATCGCGGCGGCGGCGCTGGCGTGGTGCCGGATGAGTTGCGGCGACCGGGCGGCGATGCTGGCCTATACCGATGCCGGATTGGACGAGGCAGCGCAGGCCGCGCCGGGGGTCTTGGCGCATTGGGTGCCCTTGGGGGCCGATGAAGCCGAGGCCGAAAGCTTGGGTGCGATGCGCGCGACCTTGGGCAGCCAGATTGCCCGGGCGGCGGGCAAGGGCGGGTTTGCTGCCGATCTGGCGCTGCGCTTGACCGAATTGGATGGGCTGCGCGTGCCGCAGATGGCTTTGCACATGGGGCAGGATGCGCCGGTTGCAGAAAGCGTTGTGACGCTGGCCGTGGCGGGCGGCGAGATGCGCCTGCATTATGATGCCGCGCGGCTTTCGCCCGACGCGGTGGACCTTTTGGCCGTGCGGTTGAAACTGGCGCTTGAGGCCTGTGCCGGGGCAGGTGAGGCGGACAGTTTTGCCGACTTGGCCCCTTTGCCGGAAGGCGAGGCGCGGCAGGTGACCGAAGGCTGGAACGACACGGCTGTCGATCTGGATGGGCCGATGACGATTCACGCCGGGTTCGAGGCGCAGGTTGAGAAAACGCCCGAGGCTGTGGCGTTGATTTTTGAGGATCAAGAACTCAGCTATGCTGCGTTGAATGGGCAGGCCAATGCCATGGCGCAGGTGTTGCGCGATGCGGGTGTTGCACGGGGAAGTCATGTGGGCCTTTGCGTGCATCGCGGGCCCGAACTGTTGATTGGCGCGCTGGCCATTTTGAAGGCGGGCGGGGCCTATGTGCCGCTTGATCCGGCGTACCCGGCAGATCGCTTGGCGCATTATGTGACTGACAGTCAGGCCTCTGTGGTGCTGACGCAGGAGGCGTTGCGCGGTACGCTGCCGGACACGGGGGCCAAGGTTGTGACGTTTGAGGCGCACCCGGAGGTGACCGAAGGACTGGCCGAGAATGTGGATGGCGGCGCGGGCGCGGATGATCTGGCCTATGTCATCTATACATCGGGGTCCACCGGCACGCCCAAGGGCGTGATGGTGGAACACGGCAATGTCGCCAATTTCTTTACCGGAATGGATGCCGCCGTGGACCATGAAAATGGTGGTGTCTGGATGGCGGTGACAAGCCTTGCCTTCGATATTTCGGTGTTGGAGCTGTTCTATACGCTGGCGCGCGGTTTCAAACTGGTTCTGGTCAGTGACGAGGGGCGCGCGGCGGTCTCGAACGGCGCGATCAGTGGATCGGGCCGGAGGGCGGATTTCAGCCTCTATTACTGGAGCAATGATTGCGAGGCCGGGCGCGGCAAGTATGAATTGCTGCTTGAGGGCGCGAAGTTTGCCGATGCCAATGGCTTTGACGCGCTTTGGACGCCGGAGCGGCATTTCCACGCCTTTGGCGGGCCCTATCCCAACCCGGCGGTGACGGGCGCGGCGGTGGCGGCCATCACCCAGAACATCCAGGTGCGCGCAGGCAGTTGCGTGGCCCCGCTGCACCACCCTGCCCGGATTGCCGAGGAATGGTCGGTGATCGACAACCTGACCAATGGTGGGGCAGGACTTGCCATGGCCTCGGGCTGGCATCCCAATGACTTTGTGCTGCGCCCCGAAAACACGCCGCCCAAGAACAAGGACGGCATGTTCGAAACCATCGACCAAGTGCGCCGCTTGTGGCGGGGTGAGGCGGTGGATTTCCCCAATGACAAGGGCGAGATGCTGCCGGTGCTGACGCAGCCGCGCCCGGTGAGCAAGGAACTTCCCATCTGGGTGACGACAGCGGGGAATCCCGAAACGTGGCGCGAGGCGGGCCGTATCGGCGCGCATGTTCTGACCCACCTTTTGGGCCAGAGCATCGACGAGGTGGGCGAAAAGATCACGCTTTACCATGATG
>DATFKJ010000340.1:0-2375 GCA_035268705.1 Roseovarius sp.
GGTCACGGCCCTCGGGATCATGCTGGCGACCTTCGCGACCACGATGCCGCAATTCGGCCTGCTTGCGATCCCGGTTTTCGTCGTGCTCTACCTGTTGTCGGGCGGGGTCACGCCGCTTGAGGCGATGCCGGAACCGCTGCGCAGCCTGATGCAACTGTCGCCCGCGACGCATTTCACCAGTTTCGCCCAGGCGGTTCTCTACCGGGGGGCCGGATTTTCACTGGTCTGGAAGGACCTGCTCGCGGTGATCTGCATCGGCGCTGTCTTTCTGGGGCTCGCGCTCAGCCGTTTCCGTAAGACCATGGCGGCGGCACGATGAAAAGCCGCTGTGTCTTGAAGGCCGCGGCACCAAAGCGCCCGATCCAGAAAAAATTGCTGATGTGGCAGGCAAAAGCACGCCGCCGACAGGAAAAGGACGCATAGCATGACGCTAATTCAGTCCCGCAACGTCGAGAAGGTGCTCGAGGATCTCGCTGTCGAACCGGACCGCGGCCTTGATGACGGCGAGGTGCGGCGGCGGCAAAAGCAACACGGCCGCAACCGCCTGAGCGAGGCTGAAACCGCAAGTCCCTGGAAAATCCTGGCGGACCAGTTCAAGAGCCTCGTGATCGCCATTCTGGCCGGGGCCGCTATCGTTTCCTTCGCGATGAACGAGACCGTGCAGATGCTCGCGATCCTCGCTGCAATCCTGCTGAATGCTGTTATCGGATTTTTCACCGAATGGAAGGCTGTTCGCTCGATGGAGGCTTTGCGCAGCCTGGGAACGGTGCAGACGCGGGTGCGGCGCGGCGGGCAAAGTGCCACGGTCGATGCCGAAACCCTTGTGCCCGGTGACATCGTGTTGCTTGATGCGGGCGATGTGGTGACGGCGGATCTGCGGCTGATCGAATCCAATGGGCTGACCTGTGACGAGTCGGCGCTGACGGGCGAATCCGTTCCGGTCACCAAGACATCGGACGCGGTGGACAGGGACGCACCGCTGGCCGAACGCGCCTCGATGGCCTTCAAGGGCACGGCGGTCACGGATGGCAGCGGCACAGGCGTGGTGGTCGAGACCGGGATGAAGACCGAACTGGGCAGCATTGCCCAAATGACCACCGAGGCCGAACAGGAGGCAAGCCCGCTCGAGAAGCGGCTGGACCGTCTCGGCCGCAATCTGGTGGTGCTGACGCTGCTCGTCGCGGCGGTCGTGGCTTTTCTGGGTGTGCTGGGGGGCCGGGACATCGTGCCGATGCTAGAGACCGCGGTGGCACTTGCGGTCGCTGCCGTTCCCGAGGGCCTGCCCATCGTGGCCACGGTGGCATTGGCGCGCGGCATGTGGCGGATGGCGCAGCGCAATGCCTTGGTGGAACGGCTGGCGGCGGTCGAGACACTCGGATCGACCGGCGTGATCTTTGCCGACAAGACCGGAACGCTGACACAGAACCGGATGCGGGTGGCACGTCTGGCCTTGCCCGGATGCGACGAGGATATCTCGTGGGCACGCGATAAGCGACCGGATAGCCCGTCGGCGCTGGCCTGTCGACTGCTTGAAGTGGCGGCCCTGTGCACCAATGCCGAACTGTCCAGGAACACAGAAGGTAGCAAGCCGGATGCGGACCCGGAGGGGGCTGATGCAGGCGAGCATCCCAAGGGCACAGGTGACCCGATGGAAATAGCCCTCCTGCATGCGGCCGCCGCAGTGGATATCAGGCGCGATCAGCTTCTCGAAGCGCAACCCGAGGAGCGCGAGGAGAGCTTTGATGCCGATACCAAGATGATGGCCACCTTTCACAAGGCTGCAAGCGGCTACCGCGTCGCCGTCAAGGGCGCGCCCGAGGCTGTTCTGGAGACCGCGACACATGTCGCCACCACCAAAGATGAGGCCGAGACACTGTCGGACCGGGGGCGAGACGAATGGGCAAAACGCGTCGAGGCAATGGCGGGGCAGGGGTACCGCGTGCTTGCCTTTGCGGAACGGCAGGTGGACAGCCCCGACACAGATCCCTATGGCGAGCTGACCGTGCTCGGGCTTGTCGGCCTGGCCGATCCTCCCCGCAGTGATGTGGCGCAGGCAATAGACCAGTGTCACCGGGCTGGTATCTCGGTCATCATGGTCACCGGTGATCAGCCTGTCACAGCGGCGGCGATCGCGCGGGATGTGGGGCTGGCAGACGACCCCCGAGCCATTGTGGGCAACGACCTGCCGCAGACGGGCGGGGATCACGACAAGGACAATCAAGGGAACCTGCTACAGTATCAGGTCTTCGCCCGCGTCTCGCCCGAGCAAAAGCTGGACCTGATCCGGCACTGGCAGGGTTCCGGGGCCGTGGTGGCAATGACGGGTGACGGCGTGAACGATGCGCCGGCTCTCAAAAAGGCCGATGTGGGCATTG
>DATFKJ010000341.1:0-7442 GCA_035268705.1 Roseovarius sp.
GGTCTTGGCGGCGACGCAAAAGCCCGTGGTGATCGCTGTCAGCGGCCTTCATCGTGGTGAAAGCCCGCAACCGGGGGGTGCGGTCATCGAGTCCATTCGCAGTCATATCCCGCATGCGCGGTTCATCGGCATCAGCTATGACCCGATGGAGACCGGCATCTATTCCGACGGTCCTGATCGTGTCGACGCGACCTATCTGTTTCCCTATCCCGGCGCGGGCCAGAAAGATTATCTGGCGCGCATTCGCGAGGTCCATGAGCGTGAGGGGCTGTCCCTTATCATGCCCACATTGGACAGCGAGTTCGACAACCTGATCGGCCTGCGCGATGATCTGGAAAAAATGGGGATCGGGCTGGTCGCGCCAACGGCGAAATCCTTTGCCGAGCGGTCGAAAATCCGGCTGGACGAGCTTTGCCTCAGGGCCAATGTCGCAGGGCCGCGGACCTTTCCTGCCAGTGACGTGACCACGGCGGCGCAACGCGCTCTCGCCGTCGGCTACCCGTGCTACATCAAGGGCCTGCATTACGAGGCGCATCTGGTTCATACCGAGGCACAGCTTGTCGCCGCCTTCGACAGGGTCGTATCGACTTGGGGGGCGCCTGTTCTGGTGCAGGAGGCCATCTACGGTGAAGAATACGATGTCGCTGCGGTTGCCGAGGGCGGCGAGTTGGTCGGTGCGATCACGGTGCGCAAACTCCTGCGATCGAAGATGGGCAAGGGGTTTGGCGGTGTGGTCGTCGAAAACCCGGACATCCAAGGTATCGCCCGGCGTCTTGTCAAAGAACTCGCATGGGACGGTCCGCTTGAGATCGAGTTGGTCAAACCGATTGGACGGCCCTTTGTCCTGTTCGAGATCAACCCGCGCTTTCCGGCCTGGATATCCTTTGCCGCGAAGACGGGTATGAACCTTCCCGCCTACTGCGCGGCGCATGCGCTTGGCATTGTGCCGCCGGCGCTGTCGGATTGCCCGGCCGGCAAGATGTTTCTTCGGCACTGCGCGGACATCGTTGCCGATATCTCGCTCTTGGCAGATCTCGGTATCGACCGTGAGCTGACCGACTATTCCAGCGAACACAAACCAAAGGACGGTCTGGCCCATGAATGACGACTACGAAAGCCCGCGGATTTCCGAAGAACTGGGCAATCTGTCGCCCACCATGTCGGCGGAACGCAACCCGCTGGCGCGCGGCTATTCCGTGGAGCCGCTGACCGAGATCGACGGCTGCAAGATCGAAGACATCATCGAATTCGCCGGATCGCCAGCCTTCGTTTTTTCCGAGCGGACCCTGCGCCGGAAAATCGACCGGATGCGCACGGCTTTTCGGTCACGCTATCCCGAAACCAAATTCTTCTGGTCCTACAAGACCAACAATCTTGATGCGATTTGCCGGGTTCTCAAAGAGGAAGGGTGGGGCGCCGAGATCGTCTCCAATTTCGAGTATAAAAAGGCGCGTCACCTTGGCTATGAAGGTAATGAAATCCTGTTCAACGGGCCGTACAAAAGCCCCTCGGCCATACGGCGTTCCTTGACCGAAGGCGCACTCATCCAGATCGACAATTGGGATGATCTGGACCGCGTCGAAACTGCGGCCGAGGAAATGGATGGAACCTTTGATGTCGGCATTCGCGTCTGGTTCGCGACGGGCCATGGCCCGACGTGGTCGAAGTTCGGGTTCAATCTTGCCAGCGGCGAAGCACAGCGCGCCGCGCGGCGTGTTGCAAAAAACTCTAACCTGAACCTGCACACGCTGCACAGTCATATCGGGACCTACATGCTTGATCCCGAAGCCTATCGCGTTGCGACGAAACTGCTTCTCGGGCTTCGGGATCAGGTCGAAGACGACACGGGGCATCTTGTTCCATGTTTGAACCTTGGTGGCGGTTTTCCGTCGTACAGTCTTCTGCACGGCATGAAGGGGCCCGCCGAGACCACCATCTCCCCCATCGAAAAATATGCAGACGCCATCACCTCAGAGCTGAACAGGCTTCCCAGTGACAAGCGCCCCGAATTGCGGTTGGAAAGTGGTCGCCATCTTGTCGACGAGTCCGGCTATCTCATCAGCAGCATCGTCGCGGTCAAGCAGGCGGAACTTTCCGGACCGCCGCGCGGCACCGCCGAGGATGCCATGCGCATCAAGGAAAGAAGCCTTCTGGGACGATATGCCAAGGTCACCTATGTCGCTGATGTCGGGATCAACCTTCTTTACACGGCGGCGTGGTTCGAAATCTCGGCACGCCCCGCGCGTAGAACGGATGAACTACCTGAGCAGACAAGGCTTGTCGGTGACCTTTGCATGGAAATCGACGTGATCCGCGAGAATGTCGCGCTGCCAAGGTTAAGGGTGGGCGATTGGCTGACGTTGTGGCCCGTGGGGGCCTACAATCTTGGCCAGTCGATGCAGTTCATCCACCTGCGCCCGGCCGTCGTGATGATAAGCGAAGACTCCGAACAGCGTATTATCCGGCGCCGCGAAGAACTGGATGACATAGAAGCCGCGGAACTTTTCGCGGATGATCCTGACGTGGGCAGGGATGGTTGAGATTCGTGGATCAGGCCGGGCGCGCAGCCCTGATGACCATGATGCCGTGAGCGGCAGATCGCTCTTGAATCTGGTCGAAGACATCTTCCTGCGACCGCTTTCCGCCCTTTTGCTGATCCAGTCCTCGCTTGTCGGCCTTGGATTGTGGGTGCCTTTGCTCCTGTCGCCAAGCCTTGCCTTGGTGGGCTTGCTGGCCCTGTTGTTCATGGCCGCATTGGACAGGTTTCTTGTTCACGCCGAAATGTCATCATTGACGATAGAGTTTCGCGCCAACGGCCTTTTGGCGGCGCTCGTCTCATATTGGGTTCTTGGGCCGATCGGATTGTCCGCCGTCACGCTGACCGTGGCCACCGGGGCGGCCGTTCTTGTTGCGCTTTATCTCGTCTTTCTTGGGAAATCCTTGCATCCAGAGCAGGGTCTTCCGGTGACGGTTTGGCCCTATTGTATCGTTGCGGCCATCATATTGACCCTGTTTTCCGGAATGGGCAGCCATCCTGCCGACTATTTCGGCTGGCCGGACATGGCCTACCAAGGTTGGGCAGACCTGCCCGCGGCCTTTTTGTACGGGCTTGGGGTATTCGTGTTCTCGCCATCGGTTCTGTCCGGGGCCGTTATCGCGATCCTGATTGCGCTATGGTCCCCGGTGATGTTCCTGACCGGTCTCATCGGTTGGTTATCGGGCGCGCTTTTTTCCATTGCGATCATTTCGATCGGCGCCCCGGTGGATTGGGTGCCTGCGTCCTATAATTCCTTTCTCGCTGGCATGGCGCTTGGGGCGGTGTTCATCGTGCCCGGATTGCATGGGCTTGTGACGGCCTCCTTTGCGGGAATGCTCGCCGCTCTTTTGGCGGCCTTTCTTCAGATCCAGACGAACTATTCGGGTGTGTCCTATCTTCCGATACCGTTCATCATCACGCTCTATTCCGGTCTTGCGACGATGACCGGTATGGGCTTGGTCGGGCGCGATTGGGGGGCTATGGCGTTGTGGGCGCGACCCGAAACGGCACGGATATCCTTCGATTGGCTGGAATCGCGATGGGGCAGCAGGAAAGACCAACTTCTCAGCGTGCCGGTTCATGGACCGGTCGAGATCACGCAGGGCATGGATGGGCCGCTGACCCATCGCGGTCGCTGGCGTCATGCGCTTGATTTCGAGAAGCCCCGGACGAACTTTGGCACGACCGCGGAAAACCGCCCGTCCATATGGGGGGCCGACGTGTATTCCCCGGTCGAAGGCAAGGTCGTCTGTGTTCAGAACGGGATTCCCGATAATCCAATCGGCACAGTGAACTACGGCGAGAACTGGGGAAACCACGTTATCATCCAGTCCGACAAAACTCCTCATGTCGGAGTGTGTCACCTCATGGCGGGGTCGGTCGCGGTGCGGCCGGGGCAGCGGGTGTTGTTCGATACCGTGCTCGGAAAGGTCGGCAATTCAGGCCGCTCTGCCGTGCCGCATCTTCATTTGCAGCAACAGTCCGGCCCGAAACTCGGCACGCCGACCAAGCCGTTTCGTCTGGCCAATTATTTCGAGATCGACGTGAGCGATGGGAGATACCGGCGCTGGTTGGCGTCGGGTTTGCCATCCGAGAGACAGGTCATCGCCGCAGCAAGCCAGAATCCGGCAACCCATGATCTTGTTACCGGAATGCTTCCGGGCCGAGGCCTTTGGACGATCAACAGGGGCGCGACGACGGGATCGAACGAGGCCGGTTCACTGGTTGTGACAACCCGCTTTACCGAAGACGGGCTGTTCCGGATGGAGGACCGGGACGGCGATTATTTCGAGGCGGAGTTGGATATCGACGCCTTCCGTATCGTCAGCGTGGCCTGCGACCGGCGCGGACCCATTGCCGCGCTTGCAACCGCGATGTCGACGATCCCCTACGCGGCATTTCCGGGTATCGAATGGGATGATGCGCTTTACCTGCCGGTTTCGCTCAAGACACGCTCATTGCGCGACATGATGATACCGCTTCTCGGTGCGCCGTTGACGCATGTGTCGTCGCGGCTTGAAACCCTGTCCAGCGACTTGGGTGCCAGTATCGTCTCGACCTATAGGCACAGCGGCAAGGGGCCGGAATACAAGAGCCGCCTTCATATTTCCCCCAAACGCGGCCCCGCGTACCTGAGTTGGGAAGGCGAGCGGGGCGAAACCGTGGTTGAACTGGTCTCCTTCGAAATCCACGCGGGATAACCGGGGTCAAGGCGATTGCCGGATGGGTTGCAAGGCAAGCATGGTACGTTGCGCGTATACATAGCGTGCCAAACTGTTTATCGTACTCGTGCAAAACCGGGTCGCTGGGGCTGCTCTGCATATGATGGCAAAACCTGATATCGCAATGATTGTGGGCCTTTGTATCGGCCTGATCTTTCCCGGGGTCGCGATGAGTGACACTTGCCCGCAATTGCAACTGCTGCGCGAAGAGCGCCGCGAAGACGTTCAGGCAGCGCGTGATGATTTCAATTCCGAGCGCGACGAATTGGATAAAGCGTTTCGGAAAAAGAAGAAGGAATTACATGAGGCCGGATGGCTCACGCGGCAGGAGATCGACAGGGCCTACGCGGAGAGGAAAAAACATGTCGATAATTCTGACGAGCGCAACCGGCTGACCGATGCGGAAATGAAGAAAAAGGCCTGCATCAACTATTGGACGGACGCGCGATTGGCCATTCTGGACCGCAAGTACGAAGAGCTTGTGTCGGCCCTGCGATTTAAACGCGATATCACGATCGCCGAGATCAACGCCAGTTGGCGCTTGGCAAGCCGCGTCCAGCAATCGGTGTGCCGTTTACACGAGAACATGCTGACGCAGGAGTGGGGGTGCAGTCAAAACCGGGACTGCATGCCGACGACCGGGGAGCTTGCCCAAGCAATTCTTGATGCCCACATGGCCATAATGCGGCGCGAGAGCCTAAGCAAAATCGACGTATCGACGGTGGCCGACTGTGACTAAAGCGTTCCGCCTTTTACCTGAGATATCAGCCAAAGGCGGAACGCGTGCAACGATTGAGCAGAGCACTGCATTTCGCGAAAATCTGTGATTCAGGTTTTTCGCGAAACGCTTTAGCCGGGGGCGTTGCGCTGCCGGCTGATCACAAGGCCGACCACAGTCAGAATTTGGTCGTTATGTCGTCCTTTTGGGATGTCAGCGCCTTCTGCATTACCTCGCGTGGTGCCGATGCATCGACAAGCAGGGTATGAATGGTCAGGTCATCGTTCGTGCTGGAGAATTTGACGGCAAGGGCCGGAAGGCAATCGGCCTCTTCAAGGATCATCCGCCGACCAACCTCAGAGGTTGGGAACGGTAACGAGAGGATATTCGAGAACAACTCCCACCCCACGTCCGCTTTTTTGCCCTGAAGCCATGTTTCACTGAGGCCACTGGGCAAGTTCCGGCCAAGGCTGGTTGGAAACAGCGGAAGGCAGTTTCTGTGGCCTGTGTCGTTGACCTGAAGGTGTGTTCCCCAGTTGCTGTCTTCCAAACCATATTTTTCCGAAATCAGCTTGCGGAACTCCCCCGCCATCGGGCGCTTTCCCGGCAGGTCCAAGGTCCGCGTGATCGCGATCACACCCGCCGCAGGGCGATCGACCAGATGATACACCGCGATCGCTTCACCCGTGGATGCATTGCCATAGGCAATGGAGTTGGCAAAAACGTTCTTTGCCATGCGCCTTTCGACAATGCCGTCGATTTTGCCGAAATGCGAGCGGATCACCTTGTCGGCCTCGTTCAATGACATGCCGAGTTTCAGCCCGACGATGTCGGGGTCGATCAGCGTCGGGGCGTCGTCACTTTCCGCTTCTGGCTCGGTTCGATCAGTTTGGTCTTGTTCTGCTTGACCTTCGTCTTGGGTCTGTTCGGTGTCACCGGCGGGGAAATCCTCGGCGGTGAGGCTGGCAAAGTTCAATCCCTTGAGGTCATAAAGCTCTGCCCCCAACAGCTTGGTTTCAAGGAAAAAGCCGCGTTCGTTGCGCTGAACGCCGGTGAATTCCATGGAGACGTCGAAAACGAAGTGTTCGGGGAGGTCGTTTTTCCGTTTCACGCAAGCGAAATAGGTCTCGTTGGCATCATTGATGTCATAGGCCGATGCACCTGATCCATCTTGCCTAAGGTCATTGAGCGCGTCGCGCTCCGAGTGGCAATTACCTTGCAGGAAAAGGCTTTCCGCTTTGGCTGCGTCCATTTCCAGTTCGGGAATACGCGGCAGCCTGTCCGACACCAGAATGACATTCCTGACGAGTGGTCGCAGGCCTTGGGCCAATGATCTGGGCAGCGCCTTGACGTTGAAATCCTGCTGCAACCCGGGGTCACCGAATGCGGTGGATTTGCCCATGTGCTCGGCCAAGTTCTGCATTCGGTCCATGGGATGAACCTCGCGCAGATAGCCTCCATTGGTCCGGGATGCGGTCAGTTTGCCATCTTTGTATCCGACCCACTCCGGCTCGACCCCTAGGCGGGTAACGGCCCTCGGGGTGAGATCGGAAAGCAGCCGCTGAACCTCGGCCTTGTAGTCATCCACCAGTTCGGGCGCGACGAACGATGGTTTGCGGCCCTTCACCTGATCGGGCGAGAAAACGCTCGGGCCGTTTCGGTTCTGGTCGTATTGAACCTGCCTTTGTGTCAGTTGCAGCCATTCATCCTCGGTCAGAACGTCAGGCGCGAGGCGCAGCACGAAAAACTCGCCCGGGACGCGCGGCCATATATCCGAAACCGGCGGCGCGTAGGACGGTTGGCCTGCGCCCCCTGCATCGGAAGTCGGAGTTTCGGGATAGGTATAAAGCACCTCCTCCAGCGAATTTATTGCATGCAGCCGGGGCGGCCCCGTCACTTCGATACTCAGGCGGGAAATCGAGTCATCGGGCTTGATCGACAAGGTTGCAGGAGACGACACCAGCAA
>DATFKJ010000342.1:0-4286 GCA_035268705.1 Roseovarius sp.
GCAACGACAGATGCGCAAGGATGCCTTGCGAGGTTGGCAGGATACGCTCTGCCAGTTTGGGACTGGCCATGAAGCCCGCCAGCAAAAGCGCCATGCCGATCACCGGGCCGGGGATCGGCAGAGCCAGCAAGCGGGCCAGAACCTCCCCCACAAGTTGGGCAACGAGTATGATGGCGATATTGAGGATCATGGGATTGGCCTTTCGCGTCATGCTTGGGGTCAGCATATGGACCGCGTAGCGAAAGGAAAGGCCGCGCAGGGGTGGCGCGGCCTTTGGCTTTATGCGTGTGCGGTGGCGTGTGGTGCTGCGGGCCGCCCGAAGTGCCGCTTGTTGAGATGCAGCATCAGCCAGATCATCGCGAATTGTGAGGCCAGAGCGATGGCGGTGAGCGCCCAGAAGGCCAGCCCGAACTTGTCGATCACGCCGGCTTCCACCAAGCCCTTGTTGATGAAGAAATGCATCATCACTGCAAAGGCCACGCCGGGGCAGATCAGGGCATAGGAGCCGGGCGAGGTTTTCTCGCCCATGACAAATTCGGCCATGTAGCCTTGGCGTTTCAGAACCAGCAGGCCAAGCAGAAGGAACAGCACCTCGATGGTCAGCAGGCGGGCAAGAAAGACCAGCGTTTCACCGGGTGTGCCGTGGGCGTCAAAGGCCACGTGAAGCCCATGATTCTGCCGCATGAACAGGATGCCCAGAACGGTGACAATCGGCACGACGACCATCAGGGTCGGCGCGGCCTCTTTCGCGGTGCCGTGGTGGAGCATGGAGTTGAACCCGGTGATCGCGGCGACCAGCGTGTAGATGATCGCGGTGATCCCGAAGAAGGTGGAAAGCACAAGGCTGACCCCCACCGTGATGGTGTTGGTGCTCATGGCGGCAGGGGCGGCAAGGCCCACGCCGACCATCGAGATGGCGAAGGCCGGGAGAAGCTGCGCGAAAGAGTTATGGGCGGTGACGTCGAACACCCCGCCTTGGGTCAGGACCCGGCCAAGGAAATGCCCGATCAGGCGGAACGCCCAGACCCCCAAGCCAAAGAAGGCCAGAAGCGCCAGCGGGAAGAGGTATTCCACGACACCCCAGAGGCCCGGCACGAAGACGAGGCCGACAATGAAGCCCACGTTGATCGTCATCGCGGATGCCAAGGGCGCGGCCAGTAGGGTGGTTTCGCCGTTGGTCTGGCGCAAGGTGGTATAAGCGTCGGTACGCATGAAGCGGCGCAGCGCAGCGATGTTCCAGATCAAGGATTTCACGTTCAGAAATGCCAGTGCCGCTATGCCAAGGGAGGCCAAGACGATGGCCGCTTGCAAGGCGGCGGAGCCCAGAGTGAAGGCCGCCAGCACATCCTCGAACACCGGAACGGGCCGGCCCGGATGTGGAACCCAGAACATCAGGTACATGAAGAAAGTCACCACAAGTCCCCCCGCCCCAAGCGAAGCGAGGAAATAAAGCGGGGAGTATGTATCAGCGGGGCGTCGTTTCGAGGTCATGGCAGGCTCCTTTCACATTCTGATTTTGGAATATATTACATTCTAAAATCAGAATGCGTATGGGGCGGAATGTCGCTGCCTCAAACTGAGATGGTCGGGAGACTGTTGCCGTTCAGGCCGATGCGAAGTCTTGGAACGCATACCCCTGAACAAAAAGCAGGGCGGACAGATCACCGTGGTTGACCCGAACATCGCATTGCGCGGCGACGCTTGGCTTGGCGTGCAGCGCTACGCCGGTTCCCGCGCGGCCCAGCATGCCCAGATCATTGGCCCCGTCGCCCACGGCGATCACGTCGGCCTCGGAAATCCCCAAGCGTGCCGTTACCTCCTCAAGCGTGGCAATCTTGGCCTCACGGCCAAGGATCGGGTGCGCCACGTCGCCGGTCAGCATGCCGTTTTCGATCAACAGGCTATTGGCGCGATTCTCGTGAAAGCCCAAATCAGCGGCCACCTTGGCGGTAAAGGCGGTGAACCCACCCGAAACCAGCACGCAATGCCCGCCGTTTGCCCGCATCGTTGCCAAAAGGGTTTTGCCACCGGGCATATAGGTGATCCGCTCGGCCAGAACTTGGTCGATCACGGCCTCATCCAATCCTCTGAGAAGCGCCACACGTTCAAGCAATGCGCCTTCGAAATCCAGCTCACCGTTCATTGCCCGCGCGGTGATGTCTTTCACATGCTCGCCCACACCCGCCATATCGGCCAGTTCGTCGATACACTCCTGCTGGATCATGGTGCTGTCCATGTCGGCCAGAAGCATTTTCTTGCGCCGCCCCTCGGTGGGCTGCACCACAAGATCGACGCGCATCTCCTGCAAATCCTCCCAAACCTGCCAAAGGTTATCCGGCACGGTCTGCAAGGTGAATTCCGCCGCCTCGTCCGGGGCCAGCCAATCCGCATCGCCCCTGCCCCAAGCATTGCGAAGGCTCTCGACAAGAGCAGGCTCAAGCACGCCCTTCGGCGCAATCAGGGTGGCGGTGAACATGGAAACCTCGGGTTTTTAATGCACCTGCGGCATAGCGCAGGTCAGCCGAGGGTTCCAGTGGGCGACGCGCAAACAAGGCCTACGCCCCGCCACTTCTCTCTCCCAAGTTTCCGATCGTAGCCACCATGCGTCGTATTTTGCCGCCAAAACGCCGTTGGATGTCATTTCTGCACTTGCGAAAATACCGGGCGGGCCGTATCCCTTTCGGCGGGACACCCCTCCCCAACGAGGGGCGCTTATCTGGAAGGGTAGCAGAAATGGCTATTGAACAACCGGCAACGCGGCCGGCTAATCCGCGTTTTTCCTCTGGCCCCTGTGCCAAACCCCCCGCATTTTCGCTGGATAAACTAGGCGACGCGCCCTTGGGTCGCAGTCACCGCGCCGCCGTGGGCAAGGCCAAGCTGAAGGCCGCCATCGAAGGCACACGCGAAGTGCTGGGCATCCCCGCAGACTACAAGATCGGCATCGTGCCCGCCTCTGACACCGGCGCCGTGGAAATGGCGATGTGGAACCTGCTGGGCGAGCGCAAGGTCGAGATGCTGGCATGGGAAAGCTTCGGCGCAGGCTGGGTCACCGACGCGGTGAAACAACTCAAACTCGATGCCGAGATCAAAGAAGCCCCTTATGGCGAGATCGTCGATCTTGCCAGTGTCGACACAAACAATGACGTCGTTTTCACATGGAACGGCACCACCTCGGGTGCGCGTGTTCCGAACGGCGACTGGATCAAGGCCGACCGTGAAGGCCTGACCATCTGTGATGCCACCTCTGCGGCCTTTGCCCAGCGCTTGCCGTGGGACAAACTGGATGTGACCACTTTCTCTTGGCAGAAGGTTCTGGGCGGTGAGGCTGCCCATGGCATGATCATCCTCAGCCCCCACGCCGTGGAGCGCCTTGAAAGCTATACACCCGCGTGGCCCCTGCCCAAGATCTTTCGCCTGACCAAAGGCGGTAAGCTGATCGAAGGTATCTTCGAAGGGGCGACCATCAACACGCCTTCGATGCTGGCGGTCGAAGACTACTTGCTGGCGCTTGATTGGGCCCGCTCGGTCGGTGGGATGGAAGGCCTGCGCGAACGCGCCTATGCCAACCTTGCCGCGGTGCAAAGCTTCGTTGCCGAAAACGATTGGCTTGCCTTCTTGGTCGATGATCCGGCGATCCGCTCGAACACCTCGGTCTGCCTGAAGTTCACCGATGAGCGCATCACCGATGGCGCGGGTTTTGCCAAGGCGGTCGTCAAGCGGCTGGATACCGAAGGCGTGGCCTATGACATCGGCGCCTACCGCGATGCCCCGGCGGGCCTGCGCATCTGGTGTGGTGGCACGGTCGAGGCCTCGGATGTTGCGGCTCTGATGCCTTGGGTCAAATGGGCCTTTGAAGCCGAGATCGAGGCACTGACCGAAGCCGCCTGAGCGGTGCGCCCAAAGGGCACACCCTACCGGACAAAACCGTAGGGTGCGCGGTTCCCGCGCACCGACTCTCCCAAAATTCTCAAAAGGACCAGAAACATGGCTCCCAAAGTACTCGTCTCCGACAAGCTCTCGGAAACCGCCGTTCAAATCTTCCGCGATCGTGGCATCGACGTGGATTTCATGCCCGAACTGGGCAAAGACAAGGAAAAGCTGGCCGAGGTGATCGGGCAGTATGATGGCCTTGCCATCCGCTCGGCCACCAAGGTCACGCCGACCATCCTTGAGGCCGCCACCAACCTCAAGGTCGTGGGCCGCGCCGGGATCGGCACCGACAACGTCGACAAAGAGGCCGCGTCGAAAAAGGGTGTGATCGTGATGAACACCCCCTTCGGCAACAT
>DATFKJ010000343.1:0-8349 GCA_035268705.1 Roseovarius sp.
CCTCACCATAGACCACGGCCTTGTTCGAGGGGATGGTCCAAGGGGTGGTGGTCCAGATGACGACGGAGGCGTTGGCCAAGTCGGTGCGACTCGGGTCGATGCTCTGATGGACATTCGAACGTTCACCTCTGATCGTGTTGCGAACAACTGTCACCGGGAATTTCACCCAAACCGTAAAGCTGTCCTTGTCGTGATACTCCACCTCGGCCTCGGCCAGTGCGGTTTTCTCGATGGGCGACCACATGACCGGCTTGGAGCCTTGGTACAGCGTGCCGTTCATCAGGAATTTCTGGAACTCCTCCGCGATGATCCGCTCGGCGCGGTAATCCATCGTCAGATAGGGCTTTTCCCACTTGCCGGTCACGCCAAGACGCTTGAATTCATCGCGCTGCACGTCGATCCAGTCTTCGGCGAACTTGCGGCATTCCTGACGGAAGTCGACAATATCAACCTCGTCCTTGTTCTTGCCCTTCTTGCGGTATTGCTCTTCGATCTTCCATTCGATGGGAAGGCCGTGGCAATCCCAACCGGGGATATAGCGCGCATCGCGGCCCATCATCTGTTGGGAGCGCACGACCATATCCTTGAGGATCTTGTTGAGCGCGTGGCCGATATGCAGGTGGCCGTTGGCATAGGGCGGGCCATCATGCAGGGTAAAGGGTTTCCGGCCCACTTCATCTGCGCCCGTCCGGGCGCGGGCTGCCTTCTCGCGCAACCGGTCATAGATGCCGATCTTTTCCCAGCGGTCCAACCATTCGGGTTCACGTTTCGGAAGGCCCGCGCGCATCGGGAATGCGGTTTGCGGCAGGTTCAGGGTATCTTTGTACTCGGGCGTGTCAGCGCACATCGGTGACGTCCTTTGTCACTTGAATTTCGTCTAAAGCGTTTCGCGAAAAACCTGATGTACAGATTTTCGTGAAATGCAGTGTTCGGCTCAATCGTTGCAGGCGTTCCGCCTTTCGCTGATGTCTCAGGTTAAAGACGGAACGCTTCAGGGGGGAGGGGCGGCGCGAAGGTCCATACGCCATTGTCCCGGCGGCTCGTATCACTCAGAGCGCCGGGCAAGTAATTCGAATGATGATTGCGAAACAGGTCATCATGGGGCGCGTTATACGCCCCTCGAAACGCCGCGTCCAGAGGGGGGGGCGGCACCGCTTTCTTCAAAAGAAAGCGGACCGAAATCTTTTGAAGATTTCGGTACCCGCGCAGGCCATTGAAGCGCATAGCGGCATGAAACTTCTTCGCGCGTCATGGGTGCGTTCCATGCTACCCTTGCGCCACGCACCAAGCAGGAGGCCCCATGTACACCCCAAAGGATGTGATCACCTCGGTCAATGAGATATACGCCGACATTCGGCAACCCTATGACAGCCAGGTCAGGAAGTTCCTTGACCATATCGATGGTCTTTGCCGCGCTTGGATCGAAAACGCGACCTTCCTGACCATGGCCACCGTGGATAAGGCGGGAAATGTGGATGTCTCGCCCAAGGGGGACCCGGCGGGCTTCGCCAAGGTACTGGACCGACATACGCTGGCCATCCCCGACCGCCCCGGAAATCACCGCTACGACGGGTTCCGCAATATCCTTGAAACGCGGCGCGTGGGGTTGGTTTTTCTGGTGCCGCACCGCAACGAGGTTCTGCGCGTCAATGGGGCGGCTTGGGTGGTGCGCGACCGCGACGTGCTTGACCAATGCGCCATCAAGGGCCGGGTGCCGGATTTTGCTGTGATCGTCCGGGTGGAAGAGGCGTTTTATCATTGTGGCAAATCAATCATCCGCTCGCGCCTCTGGCAGCCCGATCAGCACCCCAAGCCGGAAGGGTTGCCCACCTATGCCGAGGCACTAATCGCGCATGGGGAATTGTCCGTCAGCTATGATGAGATGGCCGCGCATTTGAAGAACAATGACGAAAAACGTCTTTATGACGAATAGGGTTTGATCTTGAATCCGCTCAGGCGCTAACGCATCTCTTGGCGTATGAGCAACGCCCTGCCACCCCGGTTCGACATCACCCGCCCCGAGATTGAGCGGGTCGTGGCGGAATTCCACGCCACCATCCGCGAACATCCCGGCCTTGGCCCGGTCTTTGCCGTGCATGTCACCGATTGGCCCGCGCATGAGGCCAAGGTGGCCGATTTCTGGGCCAATTCCATCCTGCATGAGCGCAGCTATGACGGCAGCCCCATGGCGGCCCATGTGAAGGCCGGGAACGTCAAACCGGGGATGTTTTCCACCTGGCTCGATCTGTTCGATGCCACCCTGCGGCGGGAATTGCCCCCCGAAAAGGCCGCCGCGTGGTCAGCGCTGGCGCATCGCATCGGGCGCAGCCTGCGGGCGGGCGTGGTGGAACGCGAGACCCTGCCGGGCGGCGTGCCGAAGCTGCGCTGACCGGGCCTGAGCCGCGATGCCCCTTACAAATCGGCTGCCTCATCCACGTCGTTGAGCGTATCAACCAAAGCCACACGCAGGCCCGGCAAGCTATCCAGCGTATCGGCAAGCGTGTGCTCGCTGGACCAGCGCACGCCTTG
Organism: Roseovarius sp.; assembly: GCA_035268705.1. GTDB lineage: Bacteria > Pseudomonadota > Alphaproteobacteria > Rhodobacterales > Rhodobacteraceae > Roseovarius. Next base: position 2,530 of record DATFKJ010000343.1, read on the forward strand.
AAACAGCGTCGCAGGCGGCCGGGCCGTGCGTTTCATCCCAACCAACCAATAACCACCATCGGGTGCCGGACCAAAGACCGCGTCGTGATGGCCCAAGGCGGCAAACGCACGGGCGATATGGGCGGGCATGATGCCGGGAATGTCACCACCCACGATACAGACGGGGCCGCGCGGCAGCCCACGTAGCAAGCGGCCCATCCGATCACCCAGATTGCCGCGCCCCTGCGCCACACGCGGCAAATGCGCGGGCCAGATACGGCTTTGCAGGCCTTCGTGATCCGGTGATACGGCCAGCGTCAGATCCCATCGCGGATCGTCCAGCCGCCGCAGCAGGCGCTTTGTCTGGTGGCGAAACCACCATGCGGCGGGGACCATGCCGATCTCGCGCCCCAACCGGGTTTTCACCCGACCCGGGCGCGGTTCTTTCACCATGACCACAAGCCGCGGGCGGATCACAGGGCGCGCTCCATATCGCGGTGCGGGATGCCCGCGTCATCGTATTCCGGGCCGTAGGCGGCAAAGCCCAGCGCCTCGTAGAACTCAATGGCATGGGTTTGCGCGCCCAGTTCGGCGCGCGTCAGGCCGGGCAGCGTGGCGATATGATCGACACAGGCCTGCACCAGTGCCGCGCCAATGCCCTTGCCGCGCCCTTCGCGTAACACGCAGACACGACCGATCTTGCCGGTCTCGCCTTTGAAAAGGATCCGCGCACACCCCACCGGCGCACCTTCCAGCTTGGCAAGGATGTGATGTGCTTCACCGTCCCGGCCATCCATTTCCTCGGCTTCTGAAACGCCCTGTTCGTCGATGAAGACCGCGCGGCGCAGGGCAAAGCAGGTTTCCAAATCCTCCGTCAGGGCAATGGAAAGCGTCATGCGAAATAGTCCCGCAGAATGCGCGCATATATGGTCTTCAGGCGCGGGATCAGGGCCACCTCCACCCGTTCATCCACTTGGTGCATGGTTTTGCCCACAAGGCCGAACTCCACCACCGGGCAGTGATCCTTGACGAAGCGCGCGTCCGAGGTGCCGCCCGTGGTGGACAGTTCCGGCGCCATATTGGTTTCGGCCTTGACCGCTTTGCTGACCAGTTCCGACAAGTCCCCCGGCGGGGTAAGGAAACTTTCGCCGGATATCTTGACCTCCATCAGAGCCTCGACGCCGAATTCCTGCGCCACGCGGTCCAACTCGGATTGTAGCCAATCGGTGAGGCTGTCCCCGGAATGGGCATCGTTGAAGCGGATGTTCACCGTGGCGCGGCATTGCGCCGGGATGACATTGGTGGCCGGGTTGCCGGTGTCGATGGTGACGGGCGCAAGGGTGGAGGCATCGAAATGCTCGGTGCCTTGGTCCAACTCGTGGCTGGACAGCCTGTCGATCAGCCGCGCCATGGCGGGCAACGGATTGTTGGCGCGATGTGGATAGGCGGCGTGGCCCTGCTCGCCGGTCAGGGTGATCCATGCGGTCAGCGACCCGCGCCGCCCGATCTTGATCATCTGGCCCAACTCATCCGGGCAGGTCGGTTCACCCACAAGGCAATGGTCCATTTTTTCACCGTTGGCCCGCATCCAGTCCAGCAGGGCGGTGGTGCCATCCACGGCATCGCCTTCCTCGTCGCCGGTGATGGTCAGGATCAACGCGGCGTCCTGGGGTGGTGTTTGCTGAACGAAATCAATCGCGGCGGCAACATAGGCGGCGACACCCGATTTCATGTCGGTCGCGCCCCGCCCCCAGAGGTAGCCATCCTTCTGCTCGGCCCCGAAGGGCGGCATGGTCCATGCCGCTTCGTCACCCAAAGGCACGACGTCGGTGTGACCGTTGAACCCGAAAGTACGCGCAGCACCCTTTTCGCCCCAACGCGCAAAAAGATTGCTGACCCCGCCACGATCGACGCGGGTACAGGCAAAACCGGCCTCCGTCAGCAGGCTTTCCAGTAAAACCAATGCGCCACCCTCCTCGGGGGTGACCGAGGGGCAACGGACCAGATCGGCGGTAAGGGCTATGGGATCGACGGGGCTGTGCGACATGGGGCTTCTTTCCTTTGAAGTGCTGCCTTGGCCTAGCGCGGAATACAGCCGCGCGCAAACCTGTGACCTTACGACCACCCGTTCAAGATGCTGATTTTTCTTAACTTGTTTTAAACTTCTTGATAGGGTTGAACTTAATAACACCCGAGGCAGGGCAAAATAAAGCCGGGCGAAACGCACATGGACCGAGCAGTCCAACCAAGAAAATAACGCGGCAAGGGCCCTGATGCCCTATGCCTGCAAGGCTTTGTAACGCTGCGCTGACCTTGGATATGAGGTGGGGCAGAGTTATGGTTCAAGGGGTTGAAATCCCGATTGACGACAATGCGTCTGCGGTCGAAATGGCCGAGACGATTTTCGGCGACGGCACGACCATTGTCAGCGCATCCTATACCGGGGACGATGACTCTTCGGGCATTTACACGGATGGCGACAGCATCGCACCGGGGGTCACGCCCAGCGATACAGGCGTGATGTTTTCGACCGGGGATTTGCGCGGCTTTACCAACGATACCCAGTGGTGGTCGAACAATTCCAACCAATCCAGCAGCACCACGACAGGCTCCAGCGGCCCCAATAACAACGCCGATTTCAACGCGGCGGCGGGCACCAATACCTACGACGCCTCGTATCTGGATGTGGATTTCATCCCCACGGGCGACGTCATGACGATGCAATTCGTTTTCGCCTCGGAGGAATACCCAGAATATGCCGACGGGGCCTTTCAGGACTTCGTCGGCGTCTGGATCAACGGCACACAGGTCGAGATGTCAGTGGGCGATGGCGATATCGACCCCAACAACCTGAACGCCGGCTCCGCCGAAAACCTGTTCACCGACAACACCGGTGATCAATACAACACCGAAATGGATGGCTTCACCGCGACCCTGACCCTGACCATCCCGGTCAACGCCGGGGAAACGAACTCGATCCGGATCGGCATCGCCGATGTGAACGACAACAACTACGACTCGACGCTTCTGATTGCCGCCGACAGCGTGCAAACAACGCTTGTCGCCAATGATGACAACATCCGGGTCGACCCGGATGACAGCCGCACCCTCGACATTCTGACGAACGACATAAACAACACCGGCGGGACGCTGTCGATCACCCAAATCAACGGCCAAGCGGTGGTCGCGGGCGATATCGTGACGCTCAATTCGGGCCAGCAAATCCAATTGAACGCCGACGGTACGATCGACATTGTCGCCGACAGTGACGAGGAAAGCTTCAGCTTCAATTACGAAGTCACCAGCAGCACCGGCCAGAACGATGTCGGTTTCGTCAATGTCGATCAGGTGCCCTGCTTTGTGTCCGGGACGATGATCAAGACGCCACAGGGCGATGTGCCGGTCGAACGGTTGCAGGCCGGTGACCTTGTGATCACCCAGGACAACGGCGTGCAGCCGCTGCGTTGGACGGGGCGCCGCAAGGTGTCGGCGACCGGGCAATATGCGCCGATCCGGATCGCCGCCAATACCTTCGGGCGGCACCGTGACTTGCTTTTGTCGCCGCTGCACCGGGTGTTGATACGTGACAGCCTGTCGGAAATCCTGTTTGGGGAGCCGGAGGTTCTCGTGGCGGCGCGCGACCTGATCAACGATCTGAGCGTCCGGCGCATCGAGGGGGGCACGGTGACCTATGTGCATATCCTCTTTGACCAGCACCAGGTCGTCTATTCCGAGGGGCTGGAAACCGAGAGTTTCCTGCCTGGTCCACAGATCACCAAGAGTTTCGAGGCGGAGATCGTCGAGGAAATCTATGCCCTCTTCCCCGAAATCGACCTATCCACCGGCGCGGGTTACGGCCCCGCAGCCCGCCCTTGCCTGAAACCTTATGAGGCACGATTGCTTATGCGCGAACAAGTGAAAGCGGCCTGAGCTTGGCCTGGATCGGCATATCGGATCACGCCGGCGGCTGTTTCGCGGGCCAAGGCCTGACCAGCCGCCAACAACAGACTGCGCCGATCACAAGCGACACCCTAATGCCGCGTGGCACACTTTTGCTGGAAACGCGCCTGTCTCCGGATGGGCGACCGCAAACCCTTTTGGCCTTCAACCGGTCGCACCCTTGGCCCGGAAGCTTCACGCTTCAGGCCTTGCCGGACGGCGGTATCGTTCTTGTCGAAGCGCAGGGCGACGACATGCGGCATGTGACCTTGCCGCTTGAGCCTGATGGCCGGTTGGATGTCTTGCGGCTGACCTATGCGTGGGACGCCCCCGCGCGATGGGCGCAATTGAGTGTCGAACGGCCCGAGGCCGACACACCTGCATTCGCTGCACCGCATTCGCCGCACCCGCTCTTGATGTCCGATGCGCAAATCATTTCGACCGACCCAAGACGGCGGACCGTTGACCGCGATGTTCTTTTCTTTGCCTTATCCGAGAGTGTTGAGCCTGTAGGCCCGATGCCGGGTCTCACCGGGGGCGTCCCCATCGCGACGCCACAAGGCGACGTCCCCGTGAAGGAGGTCAAACGCGGCGATTTGGTGGTGACCCACGACGGCGAGGTCGTCCCGGTACTTCAGGTGGTCAAACGCGTCGTACCAGCCAAGGGCAACCTCCGGCCGGTCCACCTGCGGGCACCCTACTTCGGCCTGCGCCGCGATATCCTTGTCGCCCCGCAACAGCGGCTGGTGATCGGTGGTAGCGAGGTGGAGTATCTGTTTGGCCGCGAGGCTGTTCTGGTGCCGGCGCGGCATCTTGTGAACGGGGTATCGGCCCTGAACGGAGACGGCCCGGATTTCGTGACCTATCACCACCTGCTGCTTCCGGGGCACGAGGTTGTCATGGCCGCCGGCTGCCCACTCGAAAGCCTTTATATCGGTCGGTTGCGCCGCAAGCCCGACGCATTGGCGCGCAGCGTTCTGGCACCTTTTGACCGGTCACGGCTACCCGAACACGCAAAACCGGTCTGGCCGATTCTCAAACCCTTCGAGGCGATCACACTGGCGATGAACCGCGCGGCCTGAGCCGCGCCGGGTCACTCGTAGAACGGGGTCACCTGCGCCACGATCACCGCGTTTTCCTCCAGCGCGCGCTGCATCAGGGCGCGCTCTTCGTCGTTGATGTCGTGGCCTTCGGCCTCGCGTTCGGCTAGGGTGCCATATCCGCTGACATCCAGCGGCGCCATGTCCGCCTGTTTGAGGATGGCCACGGTTTCGCGCACGGCCTCGGCCTCGTCCACGCCGCTGGCATAAACCATGAGCGCGGCACCAGTGGCCTTTTTCGGCAGGCCGTCACCATCTTTGCGGCCCACCTGAACGAGTAGGGTATAGACCTGCTGTTTCGACGGTTTGTCTGAGTTCTTCGTCATACCGGCCCCCGCCGCGTGTTTCGCTTGCCGCGCCCTACCCCTTGCACCCTGCGCCGTCAATGCAGGCCCCGCGCGGCGGCCACCAACAAATCAACGCCGCCTGCTTGGCTTTCAATACATTGGGCGAAGGTCTAGTGTACCCACGACAGGACGATAAGGAAGGAACAGTGCATGAAACGCGCACGTGACATGGTGGCCGAAGCCAACGCCGTGGTCGATCACGCCCCGGCCTCCGAAATGCTACCCTTGCATGGCCAAGAGGGGGTGACATTCGTCGATTTGCGCGACCCGCGCGAATTGGAACGCGAGGGGATGATCCCCGGAGCCTTCCATTGCCCGCGCGGGATGCTGGAATTCTGGATCGACCCGGAAAGCCCCTATGCCAAACCGCAATTTCAAAGCGGTGGTCGGTTCGTGTTCTACTGCGCGTCGGGTTGGCGTTCGGCCTTGTCGGCACGGGTGGCCCAAGACATGGG
>DATFKJ010000344.1:0-3918 GCA_035268705.1 Roseovarius sp.
CACAAGTTGGCGCACATGCGGGTAGGGATAAACGTAGTGCAGCCGCACCCAGGCCCCCAGGCTGCCAAGATCGCGCGCGAGGTCGGTGATATGGGCGCGGTGTCCGTTGGCTTCAGCGTGCTTGATGTCAACGCCGTAAGCACTGGTGTCCTGGCTGATAACGAGAAGTTCGCGCACACCGTTCTCGACCAGCTTTTCAGCCTCGCGCAGAATGGCATGGGCCGGGCGACTGGCCAGCCTGCCGCGCATGTCGGGGATGATGCAGAACCGGCACTTGTGATTGCAGCCCTCGGAAATCTTCAGATAGCTGTAATGGCGCGGGGTCAGTTTCACGCCGCTTGCGGGCAGCAGATCGACAAAAGGATCGGGCGCAGGCGGAACGGCCGAATGCACCGCGTCGAGCACCTGTTCGTATTGGTGGGGCCCGGTCACCGCCAGCACCCTGGGATGGGCACCGGTGATATAGGCCGGGTCAGCGCCCAGACAGCCGGTCACGATAACCTTGCCGTTCTCATTGAGCGCCTCACCGATCGCCTCGAGGGATTCGGCCTTGGCGGAATCAAGAAAGCCGCAGGTATTCACGATCACCGCATCAGCCCCCGAATAGTCGGGCGAGATGCCATAGCCCTCGGCCCGCAGCCGGGTCAGGATGCGCTCGCTGTCCACCAGCGCCTTGGGACATCCCAGCGAGACCATGCCGATGGTTGGCTGGCCGGCGCGGTTGGTTTCGCTGATACGGGCGCGGGCCTGATCGGGCCGCAGGTCGGGGGGATTGGTGCTCATGGCGGGCATATAGTTCAGCCAGCGCCCCGCGGGAAGGGAAAAGCTGTTGTTCGAACCTGCCTCCCCGCTTACACCTTGAGGTAGGCAAGATGGGGGTTTCGAGATGCGGTGGTTGGTTCGCCTGACAGGACTCGTGGTTATTCTGATCGTGGTCGTGGTGGTGTCGCTGTTGCTGTTGCCGGGCGACAGGATCGCAAAGATCGCCGCCGAGCAGATCAGCAATGCCACAGGTCGCGACGTGACCATGAGCGGTGAAACCAAGATCAGCCTTTATCCCGTTCTGGGCGTCAGCACCGGTGAGGTGATCGTCGCCAATGCGGGATGGTCCAAGGCCGGGCCGATGCTGGAGGCCGAAAGCCTCAAGATCGGGGTGGAGCCTGCGGCGCTGTTTGGCGGCGAGATCAGGATCACCGGGCTGGAAGCGGTGAACCCCAGGATCCTTCTGGAACGTGCCTCGGATGGGCGCGTCAACTGGGAGTTGGGCGTCGAGGGTGTCGCATCTTCGGGGCAATCGGGTAGCAATGGAAGCGCCGGTGGTGGCGGCGGCGCGACTGCGCCCGCGCGGTCCGAACGGCTTGCGCTGACGCTGGACCGGGCACTGATTTCCAAGGCGAACCTGCGCTATGTGGATCATGGCACCGGCGAGGATGTGGCCCTGTCGGATATCGACCTTGACTTGCGCTGGCCGGATTACGAGGGGGCCGCGACATTCGAGGCATCCGCCCGCTATGCCAGCGAGGTCGTCCGGGTCTCGGGTCAATTGTCCCAAGTGGTCACCTTTATCGACGGCGGGGTCTCGGGCCTCAAGGCGGATATCGAGACGAAGGGCGGCAGCCTGTCCTTTGACGGTCGCGCCAGCACCGAGCCGCAACTGGGCGGGCGGCTTCGCGCGGATATCGGCAATACGGCCAACTTCCTGGCGGCGCTTGGCGTGTCGGGTGTGGATATTCCCCGTGGGCTGGGGCGTGCCATTGCTTTGGATGCCGACCTGACGGTTTCGCAGGATATGCGCGTTTCGCTGCGTGAAACCTCCCTGACGCTTGACGATAACCGGCTGAGCGGCGCGGCTGACGTCTTCCTCGGGGGTGACAAGCCACGGCTCAACATGCAGCTGAACGCAGGTGCGCTGGATCTTTCGGCGCTGGCAGCCGGGGATGATTCAGGGGCCGGGGAAGGCGGTTCGGGCGCATCCGGGAACGGGAGTGGCGGCTCTGGCGGGGGCAACGTGCCAAGCGACGGTTGGCCGAAGACCAAGATCGACGCCAGTGCCCTGGGGCTGGCGGATGCCGAGGTGGCACTGGTGGCCGACAGCGTCAATCTGGGCGATCTGGCGCTCGGCAAGACCCGTGTGCTGATGACCCTCACCAACGCGCGTCTTGTCTTCGAGCTGCGCGAATTGCGCGCCTATGACGGGCTGGTCACGGGCGAGTTCGTGATGAACAACCGTTCTGGCCTGTCGGTGGGTGGCAACATGAAGGCGAACGGCATCAATCTTGAAACATTCCTGACGGATGCCGTTGATATCTCGCGGTTTTCGGCCAAGGCCGATGGCAAGGTCAGCTTTCTGGGTGTGGGCCGGTCGCTGCATGCGATCATGAACAGCCTCGAGGGCAAAGGGTCGCTTGGCACGGGGCGAGGGGTGATCTCGGGGATCGACCTGGACCGGCTCATGCGCTCGGGTGATGCAAGTGGCGGCACCACGGTCTTTGACAGCCTGAACGCCAGTTTCACCATGAAACAAGGCAACCTTTTCAACAAGGATCTGGCCATGAGCCTGCCACTCGCGAAGGCCAGCGGCGAGGGACGCATCGGGCTTGGTGCGCGCGATATCGACTATACCTTCACGCCGGCCCTTTTGGAGGGTGAGAACCGCAAGGGACTGGCGATTCCGGTGCGTATCCGTGGCCCATGGGCCAGCCCGCGCATCCAGCCTGATCTGGAGGCCGCGATCGACCTCAACTTCAAGGAAGAAAAGAAAGAGCTCAAGGCGAAGGCGAAACGGAAACTGAACCGCAAGCTCGAAAAGGAACTGGGGCTTTCCGTGGAGGAGGGTCAGTCGGCCGAGGACGCGATCCGCGACAAGGTCGAGGACGAGCTGAAGAACGAACTGTTCAAGCTGTTCGAATAAAAGGAAAAGCGTGCGCTGCAGGGCAGGGCACGCTTTCCGAGATCATTGCGTTGTCAGCGGCGTGGGGTTTTAGCGTTTGCGGTCGCGCCGGCTGCTCATTGGCTGGAAGGCGACGCCGACATGGGCCTCGCAGTAGGGTTTACCCGCCTGGACCGGCAGGCCGCAAAACCAGAAATCCTCGGTCGCGGGGTCACCCACGGGCCATTTGCATGTCCGCTCGGTCAGTTCCATCAGCGTCAGCCGCTTGGCTTTCTTCTCGATCTCGCTGACCTTGGCCAATGCGGCGGGGTCGATCTCGTTGGCCGAAGGCTGCGGCGGCAGGGGCTGCCCCGCCGGGATGATCTGCTTTGAGCGCGAGACGGGGGTCGCCGCAGGCGCGGGGCTTGCGGGTTCCTTGGCCTCGGGCGTGGGCTTGGGTGCGGCCTTGGCAGCAGGCTTGGCGGGTTTGGCCTTGGGTTCGGGTTTCGGCGCCGGTTTTGCCTTTGTCGCGCTATCGGCCCCGGTTGCGCCCGAACCGTTGCGGTTTGACAGGCCGAGCCTGTGCACCTTGCCGATCACGGCGTTGCGGGTGACGCCGCCAAGTTCCTTGGCGATCTGGCTGGCAGACTGGCCCTCGCCCCATAGTTTCTTCAGCAGTTCGACGCGTTCGTCGCTCCAGGACATGGTTGTTTCCTATCTCAAAAGGCGGCCGGTTGCCCGCGCCGCCCTGCTCTATCCGTAGTCGCCCCTATTCTAATCACTCAACGGTAAGTTACAAGGCATCGAATCACCCGCAAACGGAGGAACAGCATGAGCGAAATCACCGATATGGGCACACGCCGCTTCGGATATGTGAACTGGCTGGGGCTCTACACGCTGGCCTCGCGCGAGGTGCAGCGTTTCATGGCCGTCTGGACCCAGACCCTGCTGGCGCCGCTGGTCACGGCGGGGCTGTTCATGCTGATTTTCTCGATTGCCATCGGCCCGCGCCGGGGCGATGTGATGGGGGTGAGTTTCACGACCTTCAT
>DATFKJ010000345.1:0-2423 GCA_035268705.1 Roseovarius sp.
CGAGGTATCGATCATCTTCGAGCCCACCTTGACGACAAGACCGCCGATGAGGCTTTCATCGACGGCCGCATTGATCTTAACGTCCTTGCCAATACGCGCCTTCAGCGTCTTGGCCAGTTTCTCGGACTGTGCCTTGGTCAGCGCCTTGGCGCTGGTCACTTCGGCGGTCACTTCGCCCTTGTCCTCGGCAATCAGCGCGCTGAGCTGTTGCAGAAGCTGCGGCAGCACGAACAGGCGGCGCTTGTCGGCCATCACGGCCAGACCGTTCTGTAGCGCCGGGACGAGGTTCAGCTTCTTGCCGACAGCGGCCATCGCGGCCCCCTGTTCGGCACGGCTGAGAACCGGACTGGCGATCAGATCGCGCAGGTCCTCGCTCACGTCAATCGCGGCGGCAAGGTCGGTGATGTTGGATTCAAGCTTGGCCACGGATTTATTATCCTTGGACAGCTCGAAAATGGCGGTGGCATAGCGCTCGGCGATGCCGGAGGAAATCGAAGCTGGTTCGGACACGTCCACCCTTCCGATGTCTGGCCCCGGTTTACAAAAGACGGCGCGGGGGCCGTCTTGCCGGGGGCGTTAGCAAACGATGTGACCCGGATCACATCGAAATTCGGCTGGGGTGTAGCAGAGCCTTGCACACCGGGCAAGCCGCTTGAAAAAGAATGTATACCGTTGAATACCACATATTTTCAAAGACTTGCTGATCCTGCGACGCTTTGCACCTATTTTCATACATGAAAAAGATGACGCCGGGGCCGGTTTTTTGCGATTCCTTGGCGAAAAAGGCGGCAAGTCGTTACCGCTATCACCCTATTGGCGATCCCGGCCGGGGGTTTCTCGGGGGGCGTTTCGGGTGTATCCCAACCGACAGTTTCCGCGATCAGGATCTCCATGCCCAAAGCTCTCATCGTTTTTGTGACCCTTTTGATCGGCGCGGTCATCGGCTGGTTCACCCTGACACCCCCCGGCCCGCCCGGCGGGCCTCTGCCGCTCACCGACAAGCAATTGCACGCGCTGGCCTTCGGGCTCTTGGTCCTGCCGGTCGCCCTCACTCGGCCCCGCGCGCTATGGTGGCTCGCGCCCCTAGCGCTGGCCTATGGCGCTGTGATCGAGGTGATCCAACCCAGCGTCGGACGCACAGGTGAATGGGCCGATCTTCTGGCTGATGGTGTCGGCATCGCCCTTGTCTGCGGTTTGGGGGTCTTGCAAAGCCGCGTCACACGGAGCACCCGCACATGACCGACGCCATAACCCTACTGGGCACCAAGGGTGGCCCGGCCATCCGCCCCGGCTCCTCCATGCCTACGGCGAGTCTCGTGCAGATGGCGGGCCAAACGGTACTGGTGGATGCGGGCCTCGGTTGCACCTCCGCCCTCACCCGCGCCGGGGTCACGCTCACCGACCTTGATGCCGTGCTGATCACCCACCTGCATTCCGATCACTACCTCGAACTCGCCCCCCTCCTGCACACCGCTTGGACGGCGGGCCTCAAACACCCGCTGCCCATTTACGCCCCCAAGGGGCTGGACACCTACTGGCAAGGCTTCCTTGCCTCCATGGCATTCGACATCGAAACCCGCATCGCGGACGAAGGCCGCCCCGATCTGGCGTCCCTCGCCCCCATCCACATACTGGACGACACCACCACCCTGCACTTGGACGGCCTTACCGTCACCACCCTGCGCAACCACCACCCGCCGATCCGCGACAGCTTCGCCCTGAAACTCACCGGCGCGGGCAAAACGGTGGTCCTGTCGGGCGACACCGCGCCCATCCCCGAAATGGCCGATTTCGCCCGCGATGCCGACCTTCTGGTGCATGAGGCGATGCTCATCCCCGGCGTACAGAAAATCGTCGACCGTATGGGATACAAAGACGACCGCCTGCTCAAACACATCCTGCGCAGTCACACCCCCGCCGAAGAGGCCGCCAAAATCGCACAGCAGGCCGGGGTGAAGGCGCTCGCGCTCAACCACCTGATCCCCGCCGACGACCCCGAGGTCACGGCAAAGGATTGGCTAAGCGCCACCCAACCACATTTTTCCGGCAAGACCCACGTCGGCCACGATGGCCTGCGCATCACGCTCTAACCCGCCTGCCACTCCGCGATCGCCTCAACGGGATACAAAAGCATGATGATATTCAGCGCCAAGCCGTCGCGGATCACCCACATGGTCAGCACCTCGAACCCGATGACAATCGCCACACTGGCCCAAACCGGCAAGACCCGCGACAGCCAAAAGCCCACGAACATCGCCACGATATCCGAGGCCGAATTCAGAACACTGTCGCCATAATAATCCAATGAGATCGTCACCTCGCGGTACCGCTGGATCACCGCATCGGTGTTCTCGACAATCTCCCACGCGCATTCCACCAGCGTGGCAACACCCAAGCGCCAGCCAAGCGGCACCCGCCGCGCC
>DATFKJ010000346.1:0-2119 GCA_035268705.1 Roseovarius sp.
ATGAGGGGCCCCGGTGTGGTTTCGGCAAGCCCCAGAGCGTCGATCATTTGCGTGGTGCTGAGCCAGCCATGTGTTTCGACGACCGATTGCGTCATGTAGGCCAAAACAGCATAGGCACCGCCGAAGGTGACGACAGCGAGTTTTGAGAAGAAGACCGCAATATCTGTGAGAAACTCGTTCCCATAGGCCCAAGATATCAGGATCGGAAAACCCCAAATCGCCAGCCAGAGCGAAACGGTTTTTGTAGTGGAGAAATAGTGTTTTGGGATGCTTTCTTCAGGCGGATTTTCGACGTTGCCATTGCGAATGACAAACCCCCAGAGGGCCGCCGTTGCGATGATGGCTGGAAATGGCACCGAGAAGAAAAACATCGCAACGAAACCCAATCCCGCCAAGGCCCAACTGTCCCAACCCTTGAGGGCTCGGCGCGAAAGCGAGAGTAACGCTTGCAGCACGATGACGACCACCGCCGCCTTGATTCCCATGAAAAGTGCTTGGATTACAGGAACTTGTCCATATGCGGCGTAGCCCATTGCAAGCACCAGGATAACCATGGCGCCAGGCAGAACGAACAAGCCGCCGGCGATGAGGCCGCCAAGGGTGCCACGCAATCGCCAGCCAGCGTAGGTCGCCAGTTGCATAGCTTCAGGTCCGGGAAGTAGCATGCAGAAGGAAAGCGCGCCAAGAAATTGATTTTCATTCAACCACTTATGACGATCTACCAATTCGGTGTGCATCAGCGCAATTTGCGCGGCGGGGCCACCAAAAGACAGCAGGCCGATACGCCCGAACACCCGAAAAAGATCACCGTAAGAGGGTTGCATGAAAGGGTGATAACGCCCTTCAAGATTCGCGCAAGGTTTTTGCTATCTGTCGTAAAAATATAATAATTTCAGGATGTTGTAGTTTGAAGTGCAGGCTTCTGTTGCCAGGTGCCTGCGAACCCCGCCAGACCTTGCTAGAGGGCTGGGCTTAGATTTCGGTCTTGTTACTGCTTACGCAGCAACGGCGACCGGAGCATTATTGTCGTTGGCAATTATGCTTTAGCGAACCGATAACGGTGGTATCTCACCGGGACAAAGCTAACACCTTTAGACGTTCGTCGATCCTATTTCGGCCCCCTAACCACCTCCAACGAAAGGTTTTTTGGTGGAGCCGCCGGGTACCGCCCCCGGGTCCGATCCGCTTATTACGCGCGCGTTTATGTCCATAGTTCCCGAAAGAACACATCCTACATAGGCAAACTGAGTGGCTTTGCAAAGGGGAAGCGGGGGCAAAAATTCTGTACAGGATGTACAGTGACCTCCTGATTTTTGTACAGAACTCCAATGGTCGCGACACTGGGCTGTACAAAATGTACAGCGCTCACAGTTTTCCGCGCAGGTAGTCCATGACCGCCGGGCGAACGGATTGCGCGCCCTCGTCGCGGGCGCGGTCGATCACATTGCGCAGCTCAATCAGGTTGGTGCGGCGCAGGATGGATTTGACCGGGCCGATGGAGGCCGGGCGCATCGACAGGGTGTCGAGGCCGATGGCGGCAAAACAGGCGGCCTCGACGGGACGGCCTGCGTCTTCTCCGCAGAAACTGAGCGGGGTGTTGGTTTCGGCGCAGCGGTTAACGATATGTTCGATGAAACTGAGGAAGGACACATTGAGTGTGTCATACCGCTTGCGGACCAGTTCGTTCTCACGATCGGCGGCAAAGAAGAATTGCTTGAGATCATTGCCCCCGACCGACAGGAAATCCACAGCCTCGAAGAAACTGTTGGTGGCATATGCCAGTGAGGGAGTTTCCAGCATCGCGCCCACCTCAAGGCTTTCGGGCAGTGGGTGGCCTAGGATGCGTTCGCGTTCAAGCGCCTTGTCCATTTCGGCACGGGCGGCGAAATACTCCTCGCGTTGCGCGATGAAGGGAAACATGACCGTCAATGGCCGTCCGGCGGCGGCGCGCACGAGTGCCTGAAGCTGCATCCGCATGACACCGGGCTTATCGAGTGCCACGCGAACCGCGCGCCAGCCAAGCGCCGGGTTTGGTTCATCCACGGCCTTCATGTAGGGCAGCACCTTGTCGGAGCCGATATCGAGCGTGCGAAAGACCACGCGCTTGCCTTGGGCGGCA
>DATFKJ010000347.1:0-14424 GCA_035268705.1 Roseovarius sp.
TGCCTTCAGGGGCTTAATCCTGAAACGACCTTGGTTATCGTGGCCTCGAAAAGCTTCACGACCATCGAGACCATGACCAATGCCGAAACGGCCCGGGCGTGGATGGCCGAAACGGTGAACGACCCCGGAGGGCAGTTCGTGGCCCTCTCGACGGCGGACGACAAAGTGGCCGCGTTCGGTATCGCGCCCGAACGGGTTTTCGGCTTTGAGGATTGGGTCGGCGGGCGCTATTCGGTTTGGGGGCCGATTGGTCTGTCGCTGATGATCGCCGTGGGGCCGGAACGGTTTCGCGAGATGCTGGAGGGGGCGGCTTCCATGGATCGCCACTTTCAAGAAGCCCCTCTGGCCAAGAATATGCCTGTGCTTTTGGCGCTTGTGGGGCTGTGGCACCATCAGGGGTGTGGATACCAGACCCGGGCGTTTTTGCCTTATGATCAAAGGCTTAGCCGCCTCCCCGCCTATTTTCAGCAGTTGGAAATGGAAAGCAATGGCAAGCGGGTGAGCATGGCTGGTGAGCCGCTGAACATGCCCTCGGGCCCGGTGGTTTGGGGGGAGCCGGGGACAAACGGGCAGCACGCCTTTTACCAACTCATTCACCAAGGCACGCAGGTGGTGCCCTGCGAATTCATGGTGGCCGCTCAGGGCCATGAGCCAGAGCTTGCGCATCATCACAGCCTTCTGGTGGCCAATTGTCTGGCGCAATCGGAAGCCTTGATGCGCGGCCGCAGCACCGAGGAAGCGCGCGCATTGATGGCTGAAAAAGGCTTTTCCGGCAATGAGTTAGAGCGACAAACCGCGCATCGTGTGTTCCCCGGGAACCGGCCTTCGACCACCTTGGTCTATGACAAGCTGACGCCGCGCCGCCTTGGGCAGATCGTGGCGCTTTATGAGCATCGGGTATTCGTCGAAGGGGTGATGCTTGGCATCAATTCCTGCGATCAATGGGGCGTGGAGCTGGGCAAGGTCTTGGCCAAGGAAATCGAACCGGTGTTGGAGAGTGGCGAGACCACGGGCAAGGACGGATCGACGGCGCAATTGGTGAATTTCATCCGGGGCCACCGGTCCTAGCCTGCGAATCACACATAACCCCTTGGTTAACAACAAAAACCCATGTCTGCATCGCGTCGGTATTAGTGCGGTATCGCGTCGGTATTTTTTCCCGCCACCCCCGGATTTAACAGACCGCGCGCCGTAAAACGTACAAAACGCCCGCGCGTTTTGTACGTGTTGGTGCTGCCTTCGATGAGGGTCAATTAATGCGTTTCGCGAAAACCCTGAGCCGCAGATTTTTGCGGAACGCTTTACCTTGCGGGGCAGTCGAAATCACTGGCGTCCATATCGCGCACGGGATCATCCGGGTTACACTCTTCGCCCGAGACGGGGTAATGTTCCTCATCCGCGCAGGCGGTGAGCAATAAGAGTGATGCTACAAAAATCAGACGTGCCATGTTCAGCCTCCTTATCGGTCAGGCCCGAACCATGGCATGGTCACGACCGGTCTTGCTTGACGAATGTCAAAGAACCCGGCCCCATCGACAGAGGCACACCACCGGGATAGTGGCGTGCGTATGAGGCCGGGCGCACCTGCGCAGACCCACTGGGTAGGACGGGGGCAACACTTCCGCGCAGGTGATCTGGGGTATGACTTAAAGCGTTTCCAGTTATTGTTGCATCACCAATACCCTGCCAGGCCTACGGCCTTCTCGGGACATTGGTGATGCACTTTGAGTCAATGTAAAATGGATACGCTCTATTTGGGCAACAGAACCTTGTTGACCACGTGGATCACGCCATTGGATTGATCGACATCTGCGATGGTGACCCGCGCGGCATTGCCGGATTCGTCAAAGATATAGACATTGCCGCCTTTGACTTGGGCCGAGAGGGCATCGCCCGACACGGCGTTGAAGTGGTAAAAGCCGTCGGGGCTGTTGTTGGCCTGTGCCGCAATGGCCGCGGCGGACCAATCACCGGCCACCACATGGGCGGTCAGCACTTTTTGCAGCATCGCCTTGTTTTCCGGCTTCAGCAGCGTGTCGACGGTGCCATCGGGCAGGGCGCCGAAGGCCGCGTTGACCGGGGCGAAGACGGTGAAGGGGCCTTCGGAATTCAGGGTCTTGACCAGACCGGCGGCCTTGACGGCGGCGACCAGCGTGGTGTGATCCTCGGAGTTCACGGCGTTTTCGACGATGGTCTTGTTTTCGAACATAGGCGCGCCACCGACCATGGGGTTTTCGGCCATTGCGGCGGTTGAGCCAATAACGGTTGCGGTGATGAAGGCGAGGGAAAGTTTGAAGGTCATTTTACGTATCTCCTTGGTGCAGTTTGGCCCCGTTTTCGAGGCTGGATGCGGGAAGACACGCCGCCGGGGCGCAAAGAGTTTCACGCCCCGGCAAAAAAATTTTCGAAATTACCGCAGGATCGAGCGGCCCGCGTATTGGGCGGTTTCGCCAAGCACTTCTTCGATCCGGATCAGTTGGTTGTATTTCGCCAACCGGTCCGAGCGCGCAAGGCTGCCGGTTTTGATTTGCCCGCAGTTGGTGGCCACGGCCAGATCCGCGATGGTGGCGTCCTCGGTCTCGCCCGAGCGGTGCGACATGACGTTGGTCATGCGCGCGCGGTGGGCCATGTCGACGGCCTTGAGCGTTTCGGTGAGGCTGCCGATCTGGTTGACCTTGACCAGCATGGAGTTGCCCGCGCCCCTCGCGATGCCATCGGCCAGACGGGCGGGGTTGGTGACGAACAAATCATCGCCGACCAGTTGCACCTTGTCGCCGATGGCGTCGGTCAGAAGTGTCCAGCCGTCCCAGTCATCCTCGGCCATGCCGTCTTCGATCGAGATGATCGGGTAGTCGTTGACCAGTGCCTTGAGGTAGTCGACGTTTTCCTCGGACGTCAGCGATTTGCCTTCGCCCGACAGTTCGTATTTGCCGCCCTTGTAATACTCGGTCGCGGCGCAATCGAGGGCGAGGTAGATGTCTTCGCCCGGTTTGTAGCCCGCTTTTTCGATGGATTTCAGGATGAAATCGAGCGCTTCGCGGGTCGACGAGAGGTTGGGCGCAAAGCCGCCTTCGTCGCCGATGCCGGTGGAGAGGCCTGCGGCGGAAAGCTCTTTTTTCAGGGTGTGGAACACCTCGGCCCCCATGCGCACGGCCTCGCGGATGTTCTCCGCGCTGACCGGCATGATCATGAATTCCTGGATGTCGATGGGGTTATCGGCGTGTTCGCCGCCGTTGATGATGTTCATCATCGGCACTGGCAGCACACGGGCCGAGGTGCCACCGACGTAGCGGAACAGGGGCTGCGTGGTGAAATCGGCGGCGGCCTTGGCCACGGCGAGGCTGACACCGAGGATGGCGTTGGCGCCAAGACGGCCCTTGTTGGGGGTGCCGTCGAGTTCGATCATCGCTTGGTCGATGCTGACCTGTTCGGTGGCGTCCATGCCCACCAGTTCCTCGGCGATCTCGCCGTTGACGGCGGCCACGGCCTCAAGCACGCCTTTGCCGAGGTAGCGGGTCTTGTCGCCATCGCGGCGTTCCACGGCCTCATGTGCGCCGGTGGAGGCGCCCGAAGGCACGGCGGCGCGGCCCATGGTGCCGTCTTCGAGGATCACGTCCACCTCGACCGTGGGGTTGCCCCGGCTGTCAAGTATTTCGCGGGCGTGGATGTCGATAATGATGCTCATGGGTATCGTCCTCGGACTTGGAAAAGGTTGCGGGTGCCATAGCAAGTCTGGCGGGGAATGCAACTGTGACTGATAGCGCTAACATAGTTTGTTTTCAAGGGCTAGCGCTAACAACGCGGGCGCGGCGGCGCAGGTTGCGTTCGCGGATAAGGGTGTAGAGGCCCGAGGCGATGATGATGCAAGCCCCCAGAAGGGTCAGGCTGTCGGGCTGCTCGTTGAAGACCAGCACCGCGATGATCAGCGCGAAGATCAGGCGCGTGTAGCGGAAGGGGGTGACGAAGCTGACCTCGCCGACGCGCATGGCGGCGACGATGGCGTAATAGGCCGCCACGCCAAGCAGCATGGCAAAGGCGATGTCGCGCCAGTTGACGGCGGAGGGGCTGACCGGGTCGCCCGTCACCCACAGGATGACCGCCCCGGCGGGCACGATTGTGGCAAAGCCGTAGGACGACAGTTGCATGGAGGTGACCGTGCGCGGCACGGCGCGGGTGGCCAGATCGCGCAGGGCAAGGCCGACAACGGCCTGCACAGCGAAAAGCGAGGCGGGCTCGAACCCCTCCAACCCCGGGCGGATCACCATCAAAACGCCGCAAAATCCCACGAGAATCGCGCTCCAGCGGCGCCAGCCGACGTCTTCCCCCAGAAACAACGCCGCCCCAAGCGTCACGGCAAGCGGCGTGGCTTGCAGGATGGCCGAGGCCGAGGCCAGGGGGGTGAGGGCGATGGCGGTGACGAAGCCCAATGTCCCGATCAACTCCCCCAGATTGCGCAAAAGCACCGGGCGGCTGATCAGGTCGCGCGAAAACAACCGATGCCCGCGCGACAAAGCGCCAAGCGCAAAGATCACCGCGCCGCCCGAACCCAGAAAGACCAGGATCTGACCGATGGGCAAATCCCCGGCGAGGCGCTTGATGAACATATCCTCAAGCGCGAAACCGGCCATTGCCAGCACCATCAAGGCGCTTCCGCGCAGGTTTTCCATGCCGTCCTTTCAGATGAGCCGAAAGCTCTTTCTTCTTGCCAAAAATATCCCGGGGGTAGCGTTGAAAATCCAAGGATTTTCAACGCCGGGGGCTGGCCCCCGGAGGTTGCCAAGGCTTACTTCTTGATCGGGACGCCGTAAAGCTCCAGCCGGTGACCGATGAGCTTGTACCCCAGTTTCTTGGCGATCTTTTCCTGAAGCGCTTCGATCTCGGGGTCGACGAATTCGATGACCTCGCCCGAGTTCATGTCGATCAGGTGATCGTGGTGGTCGCGCTCGGCGTCTTCATACCGCGCACGACCGTCTCCGAATTCCAGCTTTTCCAGAATCCCGGCCTCTTCAAAGAGTTTCACGGTGCGATAGACCGTGGCGATGGAAATCTTGGGGTCGCGGGACGAGGCGCGGGTGTAAAGCTCTTCGACATCGGGGTGATCGTCGGACTCTTGCAGCACCTTGGCAATGGTCCGGCGTTGGCCTGTCATGCGCAGGCCCTTGGCCTCGCAGCGGTCGGTGATCGTGTCGGACATGTCGGCCCCCATGGTCGTCGTCGGGCTGTTGGATAGCTTCATCCTAAAAATGAATCCACCCGTATTGCCACCAATGCTTGACATTGTGCCGGGAAAAGCGCATCTGCCTATCAACCGATGTCTCCGGCCGCGTGAGCCGTGCGGATAGACCCGCCTCATGAGACATCGTGGAAAGTTCCCAAAATCACGCGTGGGTCCGAACCGTTTGACGGCTGTTTGGCATGAGGCCGGACAGGAGCGTCAGGCGACACCACGATAAAGGCCACCCGGCATTCGGGGGCCGTAACGGTATGGGCGTGTCCCTGCCGGGAAGGACATGATTTGTCACTATTCAAGGAAATGGGGCTGCCTGCCCCGCTGGTCAAAGCACTGGAAAAAACAGGTATCACCGAGCCGACACCGATTCAGGCCCATGCCATTCCGCATGCCCTGAACGGGTTTGACGTGATGGGGCTGGCGCAGACCGGCACCGGCAAGACGGCGGCCTTCGGCCTGCCGTTGGTGGCGCAACTGATGGAACATCGCGGCAAGCCCGCGCCCAAGACCGTGCGCAGTCTGATTTTGGCCCCCACGCGGGAATTGGCCGGTCAGATCCGCGACACCCTGATCGGGTTCGTCAAGGACACGCCGATGAAGGTTGGCTTGGTCGTTGGCGGGTCGTCGATCGGGGCGCAGATCAAGCGGCTTGAGAAGGGCACCGATATTCTGGTGGCCACGCCGGGGCGTCTGTTGGACCTGTTGGACCGACGCGCGCTGACGCTTGCGGAAACCCGCTTTCTGGTGCTTGACGAGGCCGACCAGATGCTGGACCTCGGTTTCATTCACGCGCTGCGCAAGATCGCGGGGCTGTTGCCCGAAGAACGCCAGACCATGCTGTTTTCGGCCACCATGGCCAAGCAGATGGACGAAATCGCCAGCAGCTATCTGAACAAGCCCAAGCGCGTGCAGGTCAGCCCCCCGGGCAAGACCGCCGACAAGGTCACGCAGGCGGTCCATTTCATCGCCAAGGCCGAAAAGCCCAACTTGTTGATTGAGCTTCTGGATGCGCACCGCGAGGAACTGGCACTTGTTTTCGCGCGCACCAAACATGGCTCGGACAAGCTGGCCAAGCGGCTGCAACAGGCAGGCTATGCCGTGGACACGATCCATGGCAACAAAAGCCAAGGTCAGCGGCAGCGCGCGCTCAATGCCTTCCGCAATGGCGACGTGCGGGTTCTGGTGGCGACCGACGTGGCCGCCCGTGGGCTTGATATCCCCGACGTGAAGCATGTTTATAACTTCGACCTGCCGAATGTGCCGGAAAACTATGTGCATAGGATTGGCCGCACCGCGCGTGCGGGCAAGGATGGTGCCGCGATTGCCTTTTGCGCCCCTGATGAGATGGGCGAGTTGAAGGACATCCAGAAGGTGATGAAGCTGGAGATTCCCGTGGCCTCGGGCCGGGCTTGGGAAGAGTTGCCCGATCCCAATGCCAAGCCCAAGGGCCGTGGCCGGGGCGGACGCCCGGGCGGCAAGCCCGGTGGGCAGGGGGGCAAACCCGCCTCGACCAATCGCCGCCGTCGGTCGCGCAATCGCGGGGCCAGGCAAGCGGCGTGACCTGTCACAGATCAGGCTAAGAATGATGCGGCGGCGGGAAACCTGCCGCCGTTTTGCATTTGGCGGCGGTGATTGGCTTTCAGGCCTCCAGCAGATGCCCTTCCATCACGCGCACGGCCTGACCCTCGACCGTGACCCTTTCACTGTCGGCGGTGAGGTGAATAAGGCTGGGGCGGCCCATGTCCTCACCTTGGTGGACGGTCAGGGCAAGGGGCTGCTTTTCAAGATCGCAGAGGAAGGCCACGAGGGCGGCGCAGGCGCTGCCGGTGGCGGGGTCTTCGGGGATGTTGTCCAGAGGGGCAAACATGCGGGCGTGGATAAAGCGTTTCGCGAAAAACCTGAGCCGCAGATTTTCGTGAAACGCAGTGCTGCATCCAATCGTTGCACGCGTTCCGCCTTCCGCTGATGCCTCAGGTTAAAGGCGGAACGCTTTAGTGTCACCTTCGCGGACATAGGCGAATTGCGCGAAATCAAGCCCTTGCGGGTGGGCCTTGGCGCCTTCACGGAAGGCTGCGATGTCGGTTTGACAGGCGGCAAGATCGGCGCGGGTTTTCAGCGCGGTGAGGGTGAACGGCAGGCCGACGGAGGCGAGTGTCGGGGGGTGTTTTCGCGCGTCGATCTGATCGGAAGACAGCCCAAGCGCGCGGGCGACAACCGCGGGGTCGGGCGTAGCGATATGTTCAAGCCGGGCTTGGGTGGTGAAACGCGCGCCATGTGTGCCTGCGGTGCAGGGCAGAGGGCCAATGCCCAGTTCCAGCACCATCTCGGGGCCGTGGCCCATGTCGGTCAGCGCCTTGGCTGTGCCGATGGTGGGGTGACCGGCGAAGGGAACTTCCATTGTCGGGGTGAAGATGCGCACCCGGGCGGTGTGGCTTGGGTCCGAGGGCGGATAAACGAAGGTCACTTCGGAGAAGTTGAATTCGGCCGCGATGCTTTGCAATGCCTCTTCAGGGATGTCGTCGGCTTCGGGAAAAATGGCCAGTTGATTGCCGCCAAAGCGGGTTTCGGTAAAGACGTCGTAAACGAAATAGCGGTGCATGGGCTGTCTCACTTGAGGGTCAGGTCGGCCCAGACGGGCAGGTGATCCGAGGCGATATGTGCCGGGCGCGCGCCGTGTACGCCGCTGTCCACGGCGTGCAGCTCGGGGCTGAGCGCGATGCGGTCGAGCGGGGCCACCGGGCGCGGCGCGGGAAAGGAGGCGCGGGCCGGGATGAAGCGCACGGCTTTAACAGCGGCATCGAGGGCCATGCCATTGCCCCAGTCGTTGAAATCCCCGGCAAAGACCGTGGGCATTGGTGACAGTTTACCAAGCGCGCGGTTGATCGCGCCCAGTTGCAGCAGGCGATAGCGACGCACCAGCCCCAAGTGCATTCCGATAACCCGCAAGGGACCGAGCGGTGTGTCAAGCTCGGCATGGATCGCGCCGCGCGGCTCCAGCCCCGGCAGGTCGATATGGGCGGTGTGCGTTGCATGGACACCGTCGCGCAGAAGCATTGCGTTGCCGTGCCATCCAAGTGAACCGCCGGGTGCCCCGAAGGGCAGGATATGCCAGCCGTCGTCCTCGACCATGTCATGCGGCAGGGCGGTGGGCCGGGGCGGCAGGCGCTTGTCAACCTCTTGCAGGACCACCACCTGTGCCTGAAGCGCATTGATCACCGCCAAACTGCGGTCGGGCCTGCGGCGCAGGTCGAGCCCCACGCATTTTTGCAGGTTATAGGTTGCAATCCTCAAGGGTGATGCGGTCAACATGGGGCTATAAAAGACCCAAATGAAAGGGGTGTCACCCGATGTTTTCGGATCAAACGCGGCTGGCGCGGATCATCTGGACCGCTTTGGCGGGCGTGGCTGTCTGGGCCTTGGTCCAATGGCGGTTGGAACTGGCCTTTGTGGCGGTCGTGACATTGGCGGTGTCGCTGGCCCCGGTTTTCGTGGCGAAATGGGCCGACATACAAGTGCCGGCCAGTTTCATCGCCGCGCTTGTGATGTTCGTTGGTGGCACGCTGTTCTTGGGTGAAGTCTTTGATTTTTATGAGCGATTCTGGTGGTGGGACATGGCGATGCATGGCGGGTCGGCCATCGGCTTCGGCCTGATCGGGTTCGTTCTGGTCTTCATGATGTTCCAAGGGGATCGCTTTGCCGCGCCGCATGTGGCGGTGGCCTTTTTCGGGTTCTGTTTCGCGGTTTTCATCGGCACGATCTGGGAGATTTTCGAGTTTTCCATGGATCAGCTTTTCGGGCTGAACATGCAGAAATCCGGGCTGATGGACACCATGGGCGATTTGATTGTCGATATGGTGGGCGCGTTGATTGGGGCGGCGGCGGGGTTTGCCTATCTCAAGGGGCAGGCCAAGGGCGGTTTGGCCTCGGTCATTGATGAGTTCGTGCAGCGCAATCCTAAGTTCTTCAAGCGGTGGAAGAAGTGATCACGTGCCGCAGAAGGTGGCGTGGACCACCTCGGCGGATTGTGGCGGCCGTTTGAGGTCTGCCGCCTCGTCGTGATCGTCGTAGGGGGTCGCGAGGACCTGCATCAGGCGGTTGAATGGTGCAAAATCGCCGGCCACCGCCGCATCAATCATTTGTTCCACACGGTGGTTGCGCGGGATGACTGACGGGTTGGCGCGACGCATGAGGGCCTCTGCGTCGTCCTCGGTCTCAAGGCGTTTTTTCCACTCTGCGCCCCATTTATCGAAGACCG
This sequence comes from Roseovarius sp., assembly GCA_035268705.1. Classification (GTDB taxonomy): domain Bacteria; phylum Pseudomonadota; class Alphaproteobacteria; order Rhodobacterales; family Rhodobacteraceae; genus Roseovarius. The sequence goes on from DATFKJ010000347.1 coordinate 9,486, forward strand.
ATGGGTCGGCGAACTGATCGCGGGCCTTGCCGGTGGCGAGGGCACGGAATGTGTTGGTGAAATCCGCTTGGCCTTCGGCCATGCGGGCAAGAAGCCCGGTGATGAGTGGCTCATCTTCGGCGGTGGCCGCTTCAAGCCCGATCTTGCGGCCAAAGACGTTGAGCCAATGGGCCTGAATACGCTCAGGCATGGCGTGGACGAGCTTGGTGAACTCCTCGATGGCGGCGTCCTGATCGGGCATCAGCGGCACAAGCGCCGTGGCCAGTTGCGCCATGTTCCAGACAATCACGTTGGGCTGATTGGAATAGGCATAGCGCCCCTGCCGGTCGATGGAGGAATAGACCGTGTCGGGGTGGAATATATCCATGAAGGCGCAAGGCCCATAGTCGATGGTTTCGCCGGAAAGCGTGGTGTTGTCGGTGTTCATAACCCCGTGGATGAAGCCCACGCCCATCCATTGTGCGATCAGTCGCGCCTGCCGTTCAATCACATGACTCAGCAGGTCGGTAGGTGTTTCCGCCTCGGGGGCGTGGCGGACCACGGTGTAGTCAAACAGGTTTTGCAGGGATTTCAGATCGCGGCGGGCGGCGAAGAATTGAAAGGTGCCGACCCGGATATGGGAGGCGGCGACCCGCGTCAGGATGGCGCCGGGCATGGCACCTGTGTCGCGGTAGACGGGTTCGCCCGTGCTGACGGCGGCCAATGCGCGACTGGTTGGGATGCCAAGCGCGTGCATCGCCTCGGAAACCACGTATTCGCGCAACACGGGGCCAAGCCACGCGCGCCCGTCGCCCATGCGGGAATAGGGGGTCGGGCCTGAGCCTTTGAGTTGGATGTCGAAGCGTTGGCCTTCCGGGGTCACAACTTCACCCAGAAGGTTGGCGCGACCGTCGCCCAGTTGCGGGGAAAAGCCGCCGAACTGGTGCCCGGCATAGACCTGTGCAAGGGGTTCCGCGCCATCGGGTGGCACATTGCCGGAAAAGACCTTTGCCATGTCGTCGGGCGCGCCCGGCGTCATCCCGAGCTTTTCGGCCAGACCATCGTTGAAGGCCACCAGTTCGGGGGATCTCACAGGCACCGGGGTGAGGCGCGTGTAGAACCCGGCGGGCAGGCGGGCGTAGCTGTTGTCGAAGGGGATATGCAGGGTCATGACCTAAAGGTAAGTGTTTTGTCGCGATTTTCTATATCTTCCGGGTCATGAGGGTATGCCCCTCACGCGGATGGAAGCGCAGTTTGCGATAAAAGCGGTGCGCGCGCTCGTCTTCGGTTTTGACTTCGAGGTGCAGTGCCTTGAGGCCTGCCCCTGCGAGGGCTTTGGGCAGGCTCATGAGCACTTCGGAGCCGATGCCGCGGCCGCGTACGGCGGGGCGGATGTAAAGCTCGTCCACGACGCCATCCATGCCGCCGAATTCCACCGACCAGCCGAAGCTGACGATGATATAGCCGATGGGCGCGCGGCCCGGCCCGATGAGGTAGGCCGCGCCGTGCGGGGAGCCATCGAGCAGCGGGGCGAGGGCGGCGCGGCGGGTCTCCGCGTCTTGGTCGATCCCGTGTTCGGCATGAAAATCACTTACCAATCGGGTGAGGCGATCCAGATCGTCAGGTTTGGCGAGGGTGAGTTGGGTCACAGGCGGATGGGCCTTTCCATCGGGGGATTTGATTGGCGCAACCATGCAGGGGGTGCGGGGAAATGTCCACGCAGGCGGCGCGATCATGGCATCAAATCGCGCAGCGAGGCGCGGGGGTTACCGCGCCGGTGAATCACAGGCGTAGCCGGGGCGGTGCGCATGAATGCGCACCCTACGGGCGGTAGGTTACAAAATGAAAAGGGTCGGCTCGATTGAGCCGACCCTTACGTCCTTGGAGGACACTCGTACTATTCTTGTCCCATGAACATCAGCAAGAACTGGAACATGTTCAGGAAAGAGATGTAGAGGCTCAGCGCACCGTCATAGGCGGCTTTGTCGAGCCATTCCTGATCACCATGCGCGGCGTGGGCCACGTAGGTTTTCTTGATGTCCTGCGTGTAGAAGGCAGTGAGACCGGCAAAGATCAGCAGGCCGATGGCCGAAATGGCATACATCATCACCGGCGATTGCAGGAACCAGTTGACGATCATCGCCACGATCAGGCCGATCACGCCCATGATCAGGAAGCTACCCCAAGCGGAAATATCCTTCTTGGTGGTGTAACCCCAGAGCGACAAGCCTGCGAAGGCGATGGCCGTCACGAGGAAGGTCTGAGTGATCGAATAGGCGGTGAACACAAGGAAGATGGAACTGAGCGACAGGCCGATCAGCGCGGCGAAGGCGAAGAAACCAAGCTGCACGGTGGCAGCCGAGCCCTTGCGCATGAGAGCACCCCAGCCGAGGAAAATGAAGGCCAGCGGCGCCAACATGATCACCCAGCGCAGCGGTGACATATAGATTGTGCCACCAAGACTGTTGAGCATGGTACCGTTGGGCAGTTGCGCCACGGCGGAAGATGGATCGGTAGTGGTCGCAAGGCCAGAGATCGCCCATGCCGCCAAAGCGGTGATGAGCATGCCCACGGACATTGTGCCGTAGACCTTGTTCATATGGGCGCGTAGGCCCGCATCAATCTGGGCGGTGCGGACGCCAACGCCCGTCCGGATTGTATCAAATTCAGCCATCAAAGCCTCCAAAATGTTGAACTGGCAAGCCTGTCAAAGGCTTTGCAGACAATATCGGTCAGGCTGGCCTGCTTTTCAAGGCTTTCCGGTCAGGAATTGGAGCTATCGGCGCCATGTCCCGGGGGCATCCCACGGAGCGCGGCTTACCTCGGCCTCGATTTCACGATCAGAAAGGCCCAGATCACGGCGTTGCCACTGTTCCATTTGCGCCAAGTTCCGGCGCTGTTTCCAGAGCGCCAGATAGTGACGCAGGCCAAGGCGAGCCCGCGGGGCAGTGGCATTGCAATGCGCTTGGGTGTGGTGGAGGTAAGCCATGACTGATCCTTTGGTTTATGTGATAGGTTGCGCCATTTGCATCTTTGTTGTTGATGTATGTGCCAGAATATTGTTCATTGTGAAAATGAATGTTTGTTCGCCCCTTCATCACAAAGGTTGATAAATGAGAAATCTTGACGTGACGACCCTGCGCTCTTTCCTTGCTGTCGCTGAACATGGCGGCGTCACGCGTGCGGCGGCGTCTCTGCATCTGACGCAGTCTGCGGTCTCCATGCAGATCAAGCGCTTGGAAGAGATGCTGGACATCGAAGTGCTGGATCGAAGCGCGCGGCGTGTCAGCCTGACCGCGGCGGGGGAGCAGCTTTTGGGGTATGCGCGCCGGATCATCGAATTGAATGACGAGGCCGTGGGGCGGCTGACTGATACGATTTATGAGGGTGAGATCATTCTGGGTGTGCCACACGATATTTTCTATCCTGTGATCCCCCGCGTGCTCAAATCCTTCAACGCGGCGTTTCCCCGGATGAAAGTGAACCTCAAGTCGTCCAGCACGATGCGCCTGCACGATACGTTTCGCAAGGGCGAGGCGGATCTTATCTTGACCACCGAACAGAATGTGAAGCCGGGGGGCGAACCCCTGACCACCATGGCGCTGCGGTGGGCGGGCGCGCGCGACGGGCTGGCGTGGAAGCGGCGGCCTTTGCGTTTGGCGTTTTGTTCGGTGTGCATTTTCCGGCCCATCGTTTTGCGGATACTCGATGAGGCGGGGATTGATTGGGAAATGGCCGTGGAATCAGAAGATGACCGTTCGGTAGAGGCGCTGATCAGTGCCGATCTGGCTGTCGGGGCCTTGTTGGAGGACAGCATTCCACCGCATCAGGAGGCGATCAACACCGGTGGGGCCTTGCCCGATCTTGGGACGCAGATGGTCAACATGTACGGGGCCGAGCGGCGCGATGCGCCGACGGCGGCCTTGGCCGAGATGCTGCGCCATGAATACGGCGGCGGGGTCGGGGCCGGGAATGTCGTCAGTCTGACATCGTAATCACCACCTTGCCCGTCGATTTGCGGGTTTTGAGAAGGTCCAAACCCTCTGCCGCGCGGTCAAGCGGCAAGACGTGGCTGACGTGCGGTTTGAGGCGTCCGTCCTTGTACCATCCAAGCAGGGTTTGCATGCTGTCGGTGATCACCTCGGGCCGGAATTTGAGATATCCACCCCAATAAAGGCCCATGACGCTTAGGTTCTTGACCAGAAGGTGATTGGCGGGAACCTGTGGAATGTCGCCGCTGGCAAATCCGATGGGCAGCAGGCGCGCCTCGGGATTGCAGGCGCGGAAGGCGGCCTTGAACTGATCGCCACCCACGGGGTCATAGACCACGTCAAGCCCGCCGAGATCCTTGCAGATCGCGCGGATGTCGTCGGTTTTGGCGTCGATCAGGTGATCGGCGCCCGCCTGTTTCGCTGCCTCCAGCTTTTCAGGGCCACGGGCGCAGGCAATGACCGTGGCGCCCATCAGCTTGCCAATCTCGACCGCCGTCAGGCCGACGCCGCCCGCCGCGCCAAGTACGAGAAGCGTTTCACCGGGTTGCAAGCGCGCCCGGTGATCGAGGGCGACATGGCTTGTGCCATAGGCGATCTGGAAGGCGGCCGCGTCGACGAAATCCATCGTCTCGGGGATGGCCACGGCACGATCCGCCGGAAAACAGCCGTGTTCGGCCAACCCACCTTGCCCGCCGAAGACGGCCACACGTGTTCCGGGGGCCGGGCCGTCGGTATCAGGCCCCAATGCCGTGACGGTGCCTGCGACTTCCATTCCAAGGGTGAACGGGGCCTCGGGTGTATCCTGATATTCGCCTTTGACCATCAAGAGATCGGCGAAGTTCAGGCCGCAGGCGCCAATCTGTACGGAGATTTCACCCGCGGCAGGTTGCGGCGGCGAGACCTCGGAGAGAACCGGGGCCGCCCCGGATGATTCGATCTGATACGCGCGCATGACGTCCCCTTTGGCT
>DATFKJ010000348.1:0-2184 GCA_035268705.1 Roseovarius sp.
CAGTCCGACTTGCTTTCATAGGCCGGGTCCACCGCCGCTTGCAGCGGGTGGATGAACGGGTGCATGTCCGACGTGTTCATGTCGTCCTTTTCGTACCAACTGGCCGTTGGCAGGACGATGTCGGAATAGACGCAGGTGGTGGACATCCGGAAGTCGATGGTCACCAGCAGGTCCAGCTTGCCGCGCGGGGCTTCCTCGTGCCACTTGGCCTCTTTCGGCAATTGGCGGCCTTCTTCGCCCAAGTCCTTGCCCATGACGCCGTTGTCGGTGCCCAGCAGGTGCTTGAGAAAATACTCATGCCCTTTGCCCGAGGACCCCAACAGGTTCGAGCGCCAGACAAAGAGGTTGCGCGGCCAGTTCTCGGGCGCGTCCGGGTCTTCACAGGCCATTTGCAGTTCGCCGGATTTGAGCCCTTCGACCACGTGGTCTTTCACGTCCTTGCCGGCCTCTTGCGCGGCTTTCGCCACCTCCAGCGGGTTTTGCTTGAGTTGTGGCGCCGACGGCAGCCATCCCATCCGTTCGGCCCGGATGTTGTAGTCAATCATGCTGGCGTCCCAATCACCCTCGGGGGCGGTGGGCGACAGGATTTCCGAGGCTTCGAGCGTTTCATAGCGCCATTGATCGGAATGGGCATACCAAGCCGAAGTCGAGTTCATGTGACGCGGCGGGCGCATCCAGTCGAGCGCGAAGGCCAGCGGTTGCCAGCCGGTTTGCGGGCGCAGCTTTTCCTGACCGACGTAATGCGCCCAGCCGCCGCCCGATTGCCCCACGCAGCCACACATCACCAGCATGTTGATGATACCGCGATAGTTCATGTCCATGTGGTACCAGTGGTTCAGGCCGGCCCCGAGGATGACCATTGATTTGCCGTGCGTCTTTTCGGCGTTGCCGGCGAATTCACGTGCGACATGGATGATGTTGTCGGCACGGACGCCGGTGATCTTTTCCGCCCAAGCGGGGGTGCCGGGCATTTCGTCGTCGTAGTTGCTTGTGACCCAGTCACCGCCAAGGCCGCGATCCAGCCCGTAATTGGCGCAGAAAATGTCAAACACCGTCGCGACCTTGACGGGTCCATCGGGCGTCGTGACCGTCTTGACCGGAATATTGCGTGTCAGAACGTCGGGGTGATCGGCACCGGTGTCGAACTGACCAAAGCTTTCGCCGCCGAAATAGGGGAAATCGACGCCCACGACATCATCATGGTCCTCTTCGAGGACCAGACTCGTCTTGAGGCGCGTGTCGGCCTCCTTGGCCTTTTCCTCAAGGTTCCATTCGCCGTCCTCGCCCCAGCGATAGCCGACCGACCCGTTGGGCGCGACATAGCTGCCGGAAATCTCGTCAAAGGCGACGGTTTTCCATTCGGGGTTGTTGTCCTCGCCCAGCTTGCCGTCAAGATCATCGGCCCGCAGGAAACGGCCCGGTACAAGGCGGCCGTCCTTTTCCTCAAGCTTCACAAGCATCGGGAAGTCGCTGTATTTGCGGGTATAATCGTCGAAATACTCGGCCTGCCGGTCAAGGTGGAATTCGCGCAGGATCACATGGCCAAAGGCCATGGCAAGCGCCGCGTCGGTCCCTTGCCGGGCGTTAAGCCAGACATCGCCGAATTTGGCGGCCTCTGAATAATCCGGGCAGACGACGGCGGATTTGGTGCCTTTGTAACGTGCCTCGGTATAGAAATGCGCATCTGGCGTCCGGGTCTGCGGCACGTTCGAGCCCCAGAGCAGCAGATAGCCCGCGTTGTACCAATCCGCGCTTTCGGGCACGTCGGTCTGTTCGCCCCACGTCATGGGGGAGGCAGGCGGCAGGTCACAATACCAGTCGTAGAAAGACATGCAGGTGCCACCCAGCAGCGATAGGTAGCGCGACCCGGCGGCGTAGCTGACCATCGACATCGCCGGAATGGGCGAAAAGCCGAAAACCCGATCCGGGCCATAGGTCTTGGCCGTATAGGCATTGGCGGCGGCGGTGATCTCGGTCGCTTCGTCCCAAGTGGCGCGCACGAAACCGCCCTTGCCGCGCGTCTCGACGTAAGAGGCGCGCAGAATCGGGTCATTTTGCAGCTTGGTCCAGGCCTCGATCGGGTCCATCGTTTCGCGCATCTTGCGCCAGACCTTCATCAGGCGACCGCGTACCAGCGGGTTTTTCACCCGGTTGGCGGAATAGAGGTACCAGCTGTAGGAGGCG
>DATFKJ010000349.1:0-3339 GCA_035268705.1 Roseovarius sp.
ATCGGGGTTCAGCCTGCAAGCCGGGGATGAACTGTTGGGAATCGCGGGGCGAGATATCCCTGATTATGCCGAGGAGGGCGCGTTTGGCGATTTCGTCGATGCACTGCCCAAACAGGACATTTTGGAGTATCGCGTGCGCCGTGATGGCCGCGAGATCACCGTTGACGGCCCTTATCCGCAGCCCACGCGCGTCATGCAACTTGCGCCACAATCGGCGGCCTTTGAAAGCGGCCTGAAATCGGGGGATATCATTATCGGCGTCGAAGGCCGCGAGATCGTCGCCTTCGACCAGTTGAAAGAGGTGGTCGAATCCTCGGATGGCCGTGTTTTGGACCTGAACGTCTGGCGCGCGGGCGAGGTGATGGATTTCGAACTTGCCCCCCGCCGGGTGGATGAACCGCAGCCGGAGGGCGGCTTCAAGACGCAGTGGCGGATCGGCATCGCGGGCGGTATGGCCTTCGATTTCGCGACCGAGAACATGGGGCCGGGCGAAGCGCTTGTCGGTGGTGCGGCGCAGACGTGGCGCATCATGGCCAGCTCGGTGTCCGGCCTTTATCACATGATCATCGGGTCGATCAGCGCCTGCAACATGTCGGGCCCGATCGGCATTGCCGAAGTCTCGGGGGCCATGGCGAGCCAAGGCGCGGACAGCTTTATCTGGTTTATCGCCGTTCTGTCGGCGGCCATCGGGTTCTTGAACCTGTTGCCGATCCCGGTTCTGGATGGTGGGCATCTGGTGTTTTACGCCTTCGAGGCGGTCACGGGAAAACCGCCGAGCGATAGCGCGCTACGAATCTTCATGACCATTGGCTTGGCGCTGATTCTGGGCTTGATGTCATTGGCGCTGATCACGGATATCCTGTGCTAGAGGCGCTGTCAGCGTCACAAAAGGGCCATCTTTCGGTTCGCATTCTCGCCATACTCGACCGGCAGTTTGTCGTTGGACGAACTGTATTGGAGAGTCATCGTGCAACATATCATGAGCGGATATCGCGGATTGAGCCTGTTGGTGGACCTGAATTGGGATCGTCTGCTGTATTTGACCACGATTCTCGTGGCTTTGATGGCAGGGGCGTTCATTGGATCTCTGTAAGATCGGTGGCAAACATGCCTTGGCGGCATGGTGCCAAACCCTGCCTGCGCTGAATGGCGTTTTGACAACCCCTTCATTCCCGGTTAGTCACAATTTCAATTGGGATGTCTAATTGGAATTTTTCGATGCGAGATTTCGGAGTGGATCGAGCGCGGCACCCTGCAATCCTGAAAGAGGTTGCAGGCATGGTGCGTATGGGCCTTGTCGCTTTGGTGGCGATCGTCATGTTGGGGTTGCCGGGGCCAGCAGAGGCGCAGAACTATCGTTTTAATTCCGTCGCCATCGAAGGCAATCAGCGGGTCGATGGGGCCACTATCCTCAGCTATGCGGGGATTGCGCGTGGGGAAACGGTTTCGGCGGCGGAACTGAACGACGCCTATCAGCGCATCTTGGGCAGTGGTCTGTTCGAGACCGTCGCGATCGAACCGCAGGGTAGCCGCCTTGTCATTCGCGTGGAAGAATACCCCACGATCAACAGGATTTCCTTCGAGGGGAACCGCCGTCTCAAGGACGAGGACCTTGAGGGGTTCATCGAAAGCCGTTCCCGGCAGGTGTTCAGCCCGTCGAAGGCCGAGCGTGATGCTGCGGTCCTGACCGAAGCCTATGAACAGAATGGCCGTATTTCGGCGCGGATTACGCCCAAGGTCATCCGCCGCAGCGACAACCGTGTCGATCTGGTTTTCGAGATTTTCGAAGGCGGCAAGATCGAGGTGCAGCGGATCGGTTTTGTCGGCAACCGCAACTTCTCGGATCGGCGTTTGCGCCGGGTGATTGAATCGAAACAGGCGGGCCTGCTCCGGGCCATCATCGAGCGCGACGCCTTTGTCGAGGACCGGTTGCAGTTCGACCGCCAAGTCCTGACCGATTTCTACCAATCGCGCGGTTATGTGGACTTCCGCGTGACCAGTGTAAACGCGGAATTGGCGCAAGAGCGTGACGCTTATTTCGTGACCTTCAACGTGCAGGAAGGTCAGCAGTTCAAGTTCGGCGAGATCACGACGGTCAGCGATTTGCCGAATGTGGATCCCGAGGAATACCAAGATGTGCTGAAGATTCGCCCCGGTGTGGTGTATTCGCCGACCTTGGTCGAAAACTCGGTCGCGCGGATGGAGCGCCTTGGCATCAAGCAGGGGGTCGATTTCCTGCGGGTGGAACCCCGGATCACGCGCCATGACCGTGACCTGACGCTTGATGTCGAATTCGCGCTTGTGCGCGGGCCTCGGGTTTTCGTCGAGCGTATCGACATCGAAGGCAACACCACGACGTTGGATCGGGTGATCCGGCGTCAGTTCGACGTGGTCGAAGGCGACCCGTTCAACCCGCGCCAGATTCGCGAAGCCGCCGAGCGTATCCGCGCGCTTGGGTATTTTGAAACGGCTGATGTGAACGCGCGAGAAGGGTCGCGTCCCGATCAGGTGGTCGTGGATGTCGACGTGGAGGAAACGACCACCGGGACGCTGTCCTTCGGTGGCAGCTATTCGACCGACTCGGGCTTTGGCGTGCAACTTGGCTTTAGCGAGCGGAATTTCCTGGGCCGTGGGCAGGCATTGACCGCGCGGGTCTCCTTGGGTGGCGATACAGCGAATTACGTGGTCGACTTCACCGAACCGGCGTTCTTGGGGCGGGATGTGGCGTTCGGGTTCCGCACCTCGTATCAGGAAACCAATACGAACAATAACAATCTCTATGACACGGTTTATGGCGACCTGCGCCCCAGTCTGACCTTCCCGGTCAGTGAAAACGGGCGCTTGGCGCTGTATTACAACCTCGTCTACAGCGAGATGGACGATTATGCGGGAACAATCCCCGCCGGGATACTTGCAAATGAAACCAGCCTTGGTGGCCGTTTCTCAAGCGCTTTGGGCTATGAATACACCTATGACACCCGCCGCACGGGTTTGAACCCCAATGCCGGTGTGCTTCTGTCCTTCGGGCAGGAGTTCGCGGGATTGGGCGGCGATGTGGAGTTCATTCGCACCTCTGGGCGTATCTTGGGTGAAACCAAGGTTCTCAACGAAGAGGTCACTTTGCGGGCCTCGCTGGAGGGCGGTGCGCTGGAATATGGTGGCGGCAAGAACAGCCGTGCCATCGACCGTTACAACACCAAGATCATGCGCGGCTTTGAACCAGGCGGCATCGGGCCGAAAGAAGGCATAGAGTTCCTGGGTGGCAACTATTATGCGGTGGCCAAGTTCGAGGCGGAATTCCCGCTGGGCCTGCCCGAGGAATACGGGATCAGCGGTGGT
>DATFKJ010000350.1:0-11325 GCA_035268705.1 Roseovarius sp.
CGATGGCCGAAACCCTCACCCAACAGGCCGCCGATCTGGGCCTGACCACGCGCTGCGGGCTGGCCGACACCCCCGGCGCGGCTTGGGCGTTGGCCCGCTACGGCGATGCCACGCCCAATGCCCAGCGTAGCGGCGACGCGATAGATCAAGAGGCCCGCGCCACCCGCTCCCGCGCGGCAAAGCGGCGCGTGGCCCCGAGACGTCCCACTGGCCCCACCGCCCCGCGCATCGCCGCACCGGGACAGGCGCACAGCACGCTTGCCCCCTTGCCCGTCGCTGCCCTGCGCCTGCCCCCTGAGATCATCCAAGGGCTTGGGCGCCTCGGCCTGCGCTGTATCGGCGACCTTCTGGGCCAGCCCCGCGCGCCGCTGGCGCGTCGCTTCGGCCCGGAAATCACCCTGCGGCTGGATCAGGCCATGGGTGCTGTGCCCGAACCCATTTCTCCCGTCAAACCACCCGCCCGCTTTGCCGTGCGCCTCACCTTCCCCGATCCCATCGGGCTGCGTGACGATCTGCTGGCCGCGCTTGACCGGATGGTGCCCGCCCTTTGCCAACGCCTGCGCAACAAGGGTCAAGGCGCGCGCCACCTGCGGCTTGAGGTGGCGCGCTGCGACAGCACCGGCCAAAGCCTCACCGCCGGCCTTGCCAGCGCCAGCCACAGCGCCGATCAAATCACGCCGCTGCTCGCCATGAAGCTTGACCAAGTCGACGCCGGGTTCGGCATCGACCAGCTCAGGCTTGAGGCCACCAGCGTGGAACCCATCCACGCCCGCCAAACCTCCGGCCATGCCGAGGCCGCCGCCCGCGCCCGCCGCCAAGACAACGCCACAGCCCTTGATGACCTGATGACGCGCATCGGCGCGCGTGTGGGCCTTGACCAGATCACCCGCCAACATCCCGCCGATAGCCACATTCCCGAGAAAACCACCAAAACCATGGCCGCCGCATGGTCCTCCCCTGCGGGCGACTGGCCGCCGCCGCCCCGGCCCCGCCCGCTGCTGATGTGGCGGCCCGAACCGGTCTTGGCCCCCGATCGCCCCGCCCTGCCCGAAACCTTCCGCTGGCGTGGCCAGACCCATGCCCCGGCCACCGCCACAGGCCCCGAGCGCATCGCGCCGGAATGGTGGCTGGATGATCCCGAATGGCGCAGCGGTACGCGCGACTATTGGCAGGTCATCACCACCGGAGGCGCGCGGCTGTGGCTCTTTTATGCCCACGGCGGCACACTCAGTTCAGGCTGGTTCTGTCAGGGCCGTTTTGCCTGAGCACACCATTGGCGCATGAATTTCCTTGATTTACAGCCCCATCGGCGCAAATCTGATGCCATGACATTCCAATCGCCCAACCCCTTCCCCACCCAAAGCGGACAGGATCAAGTGGCCTTCCACCGCACCGAGCTTGCGGTGATCCTGTCGCTCTACGGTCGCATGGTCGCCGCCGGGGAATGGCGCGACTATGGCATTTCCTCCCTGCGTGACGTGGCCGTGTTCTCAGTCTTTCGTCGCACCGCCGAACACCCGCTCTACCGCATCGAGAAGCGCCCCAAGCTGCGCAACAAACAGGGCCAATATACGGTGATCGGTATGGATGGCCAAATCCTCAAGCGCGGCCATGACCTCAAGACCGTGCTGCGCGTACTGGAACGCAAACTGATCCGCGCAGTCGACTGACGCGCCTCGCTGGCCCTCGCGCTGTCCTGCCCTAAGTCCCCTAAAGCGTTCCGCCTTTAACCTGAGAAACAGCTAAGGGCGGAACGCGTGCAACGATTAAGCGAAGCACTGCGTTTCGCAAAAATCTGTGTGTCAGGTTTTTCGCGAAACGCTTTAGGCAAGGATATCGAAAGGCATCACGATGGACAGTCTCGCCCTTCTGGTCACCGCGCTTTTGTTCGGCGGCATGACACTTTATTCGTTCGGGTTTGCGGCCTTTGTTTTCAATGCCCTGCCCGCAAAGACCGCCGGGCCGCTGATCCGCAGGGCCTTTCCGCTTTTCTACCTGTTCGTGCTGGCCTGCTCACTGACCGCCGCCCTCTTACTGATCCCCCAAGACCAGCTTGCCGCCGGCATCATGATCGGGATCGCCCTCAGCACCGTCTATGCAAGGCAAAGCCTGATGCCCGCCATCAATGCCGCCACTGACAGCGGGCAAACCACCCGCTTCAAATGGCTGCACGGGCTATCGGTGGCGATCACCTTGGCACAAATCGTGGCCGCGGTGGTCGTCATGCTTCGGCTGGCCGGGGGCTAACCCCGCGCCGCCATGACGCAAAGGATCTCGAACATGATCGACACGCCAAGAAAGGCCGTGCCGCCCGATTGGTCAAAGGGCGGCGACACCTCGACCATATCGGCCCCCACGATGTTCAATCCCTGCAACTCGCGGCACACCTGCAAGGCTTGATAACTGTTCGGGCCGCCCACCTCGGGCGTGCCGGTGCCGGGGGCAAAGGTCGGATCGACGAAATCAATGTCATAGCTGACATAGGTCGCCCCATCGCCCGCAATCTCGCGCGCCTCGGCCATGACATCCTCGACACCACGGGCATGAAACTCCTCGATCTCGATGATCCGAATGCCCTCGGCCTTGGCGAAATCGCGGTCCTCGCTGTCGTACATCGTGCCGCGAATCCCGATCTGCACCACCCGCTTGGGGTCCAGAAGCCCCTCTTCGACCGCGCGACGGAAGGGCGTGCCATGGGTGTACATCGTGCCATTGAAATAGCTATGAAACAGGTCCGTATGACTGTCGAAATGTACCATGCCAAGCGGCGCATCCTTGGCCAAGGCCCGCAACACCGGAAGCGAGGTCAGGTGATCGCCCCCTGCGGTCAGGGGCCGGATGCCCGCCGCCTTCACCCTGTCGTAAAACGCGGTGATCCGCTCCATGCTGTCCATGATGTCCGCCGGGTTCGGCCCCACATCCCCCAGATCGGCACAGTTCACCGCCTCGAAGGGGCGCATGCCGCTGGTCGCGTGCTGTGCGCGGATCATGGTCGAGGCATCGCGCAACTGCCGTGGGCCGTGGCGCGGGCCGGGCCGGTTCGTCGTGCCGCTGTCCCACGGCACGCCGATCAACCCGATATCCACCTCCCCCAAGCGCTCATGCTCAAGCGGCACATGCGGCAGCCGCATGAAGGTCGGCACCCCCGCAAAACGCGGCAACTCGAACCCGCTCACCGGCTGGAAAAAATTATCGCTCATTCCTGACCTCCCAATCGTTTATGCGCCGTGACCGGCCCGTCGCCCTGCGCCGCGATCCGCTCGACGGCGTCCGAGAGCGGCTCATAGGCCGTGGCCATGTGATAGGCGTTGGCATGCAAAAGCGTCTCGTCATCGACAACCCACGCAACATGCCCTTTCCAGAACAGCAAATCGCCGCGCCGGGGTGGCGTATCGGGCGGCACTTTGGCCCCCAATGCCCGTTCCTGCATCCCGCTGTCGCTGGGGCAATCCATCCCGCAAGCCATCAGCGCGGCATGCACCAGCCCCGAACAATCCAGCCCCCAGATGCTGTTGCCACCCCAAAGATACGGCACGCCAAGGTAAAGCTCGGCCACAGCCACCGGGTCCTTGGCATAGGCGTCACTCAGATGCACCGTGGGAATCCAGCCCAGCTCGGTTTGCAAAAATCGCCCTTCCTGCCCACTGACCGCCAGTTTCGACAAATGTGGCAAGGCAGCCACCTCGGGGGATTTGAAATCCGGCTCGGCATAGGCATGGGTCTGCCGCACCCAAACCCGATGGGTTGGTGCCGAACGCCCCGACGATGGCAGAACATCGCCTTCCGCGATCCAACCGCTGTGCTGCGTGTCACCGGAGCGCCCGTGAACGAAACCATCGCGGCGGCGTTCCCCAAGCCCGAAATGCTCACCATAACGCAATTGCCTGTCGCGGCCCAATTCGGGCCGCTGGCGCAGGTCCGCCACGGGTTTCGCCACGTAATAATGATCCGGGCCGGCGCCGTCGGCGTCGCCATCCTCAAGCGCAGAACTCATGCAGGTAGAACCTTGGAAATCGCCTGCAATATCGCCCGCGACCCCATGCCGATACCGCCCTTGGGCCGGGCCGGTTTCGCCTCGGGGTTCCAGCCGTAGATGTCGAAATGCGCATAGCGCCTGCCGCCCGCGAAGCGGCGCAGGAACAAGGCCGCGGTGATCGCCCCGGCGAAACCACCCTTCGGGGCATTGTCCAGATCGGCGATGCCCGGCTCAATCATCGCTTCATACGGCAAGTGGAGCGGCAACCGCCACACCGGGTCGGCCACCTGTTCGGCGGCCACCTCGACGGCATTCACGAAATCCACGTCATCACTGAAATACGGGGCAAGGTCAGGGCCAACAGCCACGCGCGCCGCCCCCGTCAGCGTGGCCATGGACAACATCAGATCCGGCTCCGCCTCGGCCGCATAGGCCAAGGCATCGGCCAAGACCAAGCGGCCCTCCGCATCGGTGTTGTTGATCTCCACGGTCAGGCCATTGCGGGCGGTCAGGATATCACCGGGCCGGAAGGCATTGCCGCTGACCGCGTTTTCCACCGCCGGGATCAGCACCCGCAACCGCAGGGGCAGGCCCAGATCCATGATCATCTGCGCCAGCCCCAGAACCGTGGCCGCACCGCCCATGTCCTTCTTCATCAGGGCCATCGACCCGCCGGGCTTGAGGTTCAACCCCCCGGTATCGAAACACACGCCCTTGCCCACGAGGGTCAGCAACGGCCCCGCGACACCCCACTGCATGTCAATCAGGCGCGGTTCGGCCTCGGGGGCGGCGGCCCGGCCCACCGTGTGGATCAACGGAAAATTCCGCTCCAACAGGGCCTCGCCACGGATCACCTCGATCTCGGCCTCGTGCTCTGCGGCCATCGCGACGCAGGCCGCTTCCAGTTCCGCCGGTCCCATTTCACTGGTCGGGGTATTGATCAGATCACGGGTCAGGCATTCGCCCGCCGCGATCACCTCGATCCGGGCGGCATCCACACCCTCGGGCGCGACAAGCTGCGCGCCCGGTACGGTCTGCGCGCGATAGCGGTCAAAGACATAACCCGCCAAAAGCCAGCCCAGCGCTTCCTCGTCGGCGCGGCCCTCCGGCAAGCCCTCAAAACGATAGACCCCCTCTGGCAGGCTCGCAGCCGCCGCAGCCAGATGGAACCGGCCGCGTGCGCGCGCCTCGGAGGTGCCATAGCCCACGACGGCCATCTCAAGGCGGCCATCCTCGCCGGGGACCATCAAGACCTTGCCCAAAGCCCCGGCAAACCCCGCCACGCGCACCCATTTGGCCACGCGTTCGGGCTGTCCGGCAAGCCAATCGTCAAGCCTGTCTTGCTCGATTACATGCAGTGGAATGGCCCCTTCGGCCGCGGTGGCAAACGTCAATCCCATGGCGCGCTCCTGTCATCAAGGTCTTCGCGCACAGCCTAAAGCGTTTCGCGAAAAACCTGAATCAAAGATTTTCGCGAAACGCAGTGCTCCACTCAATCGTTGCACGCGGTCCGCCTTTGGCTGCTGTTTCAGGTTAAAGGCGGAACGCTTTGGCCCGGTCATTTCCGCCTGCAAGGCATCAAATCGAAAGGTCCTGCAATTCCCAGACTTCGCTCAGCGACCGCTCACCGATCCGCAACAACCGCGCCAGCACCGCACCCAAGGCCACAGGGTCGCCCACGTCAATGCATTGGGTGACATCACGGGCCACCCGTGCCAGCATCCACATGCCGATCTGCTCGGCGATGGCAATCAGACCACGGGCCGATTTGCGCATGTCCCCGGTGCGTCGTTCACGATAGCATCGCTCGGTATGCGACAACCGCGCCGCCAGTTCTTCCAGTGCGCGACACACCACGTTTTCCGCGCCTCTCTCGCCCAGTTGATCATACAAATCCTCCAAGCGGTCAGGATCCAGACGTACAACCTCATCCTGAGTCAGCAATGTAACCTGTTTCACTATCTCACCCTTTGAATTGCCCCCACGGACAAAGGCCAATCTGACCTGTCAAAGGTTCCCAAATCCTTTCCGCAGGCCAGCGTCGCTTGGAATTTGTCTCTCGAATTCTCTGCGAATACGCTCTATCAACCCAAGGAAAAGCCGTACCGAGGGACCATAATGAAACACGCGCGCCCGCTGCCCACGTATCTTGTGCATCGCTATCACGGGTGGAAAGCCACGGCCTATGCCGAGAACCAAGCCTGGTACCGCCGCTTGGCGGATGAGGGTCAACGCCCCCGCGCAATGATGATCTCCTGCTGCGACAGCCGGGTGCATGTCACCTCGATCTTCGGGGCGGATCAGGGCGAGTTTTTCATTCACCGCAATATCGCCAACCTCGTCCCGCCACATGAACCCGATGGCAACCAGCACGGCACATCGGCAGCGCTGGAATACGCCGTGACCGCGCTCAAGGTGGCGCATGTCATCATCATGGGGCACTCCAAATGCGGCGGGGTTCAGGGCTGCCTTGACATGTGTTCAGGCAACGCCCCGCAACTGGAAGAAAAAAGCAGCTTCGTGGGCCGCTGGATGGACATCCTGCGCCCCGGTTATGAGCGGGTCAAGGACATCTCGGACCAAACCACTCAAAGCCGCGCCTTGGAAAAAGAGGCGGTGATCGTGTCCTTGGAAAACTTGATGACCTTCCCCTTCGTGGCCAGCGCCGTCGAATCGGGGGAACTGAGCCTGCACGGAATCTGGCACGACATCGGCGAAGGCAGCGTCGAACAATACAATGCCGAAAGCCAACAGTTCATCCCGATCTGATCCGGGCGCACCCCCGTTTTCTTTCAAAGAAAACGGACCAAAATCTTTGCAAAGATTTTGGCCCCCCTCCCTGCCACGGCCTGCTTAACGCAGAACCCTGCCCTCGGGCCATTGCAGGTCATACTCCAACCCGATCTCGCGGCTCTCACCGGCTGCCATATCGAAGGACCACGCCAGAACCCCGCGCTTGCCATCGACATCAACCTCGGCGGCACGCGGCGTGGCGTTCCATTCCACCTCCAGCTCTTCCTGCTCGGAATGCGGCACCCGGTCTATCACCCGCACCGGCCATGCCTGCCCGGTCAGGTTTTCCACCTCGATCTTCACCGCTTCGGTAAAATCGCTTGAGCGGGTGATCACCCCGCGCTGGCCTTCCTCACGGCCCAGAACCGTCCGCGTCAGGCGCAACCCGTCGATGGGGCCGAACGACAGGTCCGCCTCGCCGCCCGCCGGGATCATCTCAAGATATTGCTTGCCGATGAAGCGCCCATCCAAATAGAACATCGCCTCGCCCGTGGGCAGGATCAATTCGCCCATGTCATTCTCGACCCGCGCCATCAGGAAGGCACTGGGATCGAACAAGGGCACCGCCCGCGCCTCGACCTGCGCCTGCGTTTCAAGCGTTCCCAGCGCCAGCCGCACACGGTCGGCACCCGTGGCGATGGAAACCTCGCCGGGGTACTGATAAGTGACGGCCAAGCCATCGAAATTCGCCTGCGCGGTCTCCACCGCCATCGGCTCGACCTGTGGTGCCGCCATCTCTGCCATGCCATCGGCCTCGCTCCGCATCAACGTCTTGGGCCGGACAGCCTCGGGGTCGAAGATGCGCCGCAGCCACGGGAAAACCTCGCTCGGGGCCACCTGTTCGGAGGGGCGCACCGTCGACAGGGTCATCGCCACATCACTCCAGTTTTCGCCGGTGGATTGACGCACGAAAGCCCCCCGTTCGATCCGCAAATCGCCCGACTCGCGCGCCAGATGCAGATCATAAACCGGCGTCCATCCAGCCTCGCGGATGGTGTAACTCACCCGCACCGTGCCTTCCGTCGCCTCATCGGATGTGACCGCCACGGCCAGCATCGCGCGTTCCTCCTTCTCGGGGACAAGCGCGCGCAGGGCGGCGCGCGCGGCTTCCAACTCCTTGCGCAGGTCGGTCAAGGCGCGGTCCGCCTCCGCGGCCCGGCGCTCGGCCTCATGGGCAGCGCGCATGGCCGCAAGGCTCTCCTCGCCGATCATCCCCACCAGATCGCGCAGATCGGTGGTCGTCATACCGGCCACAGCCTCGCCTTGGCCCAGCCGCTCCAAGAACGCGCCCCGCGCCTTGGCCGCCTGCACTTCCAACTTGATCGCCTGCACATCCGCCTCACCATCGCGCAACGCGGCCTCCAGCCGCTCCACCTCGGCGCGCGCGGCCTCGCGGGCGGCGCTCATATCCGGATCACGCGGTGGGACGAAATCATCCCGCGCCGTGACGCTGCCCATGACCGCGCCATCCACGGAAACGCGCACCGCCGCCAAGGGCGTATTTTTCGGCAAATCCGTCAGGATCAAATCGTGCTGCCCGGCGGGCGCGCTGAACTCCACCTCGCGCACCACCGTGGCCCCTTGCGGGTAAAGCGTGACCTCGCTCACCTCACTTGTCAGCGGTATATCCTCGGCCCATGCCGCCACCGGCAATGCCATGAAAACAAAGGGATAAGTGAAACGCATACCGGGCCTCCTGACAGTGAACTCACCGCTCTACTTGGGCAGAGCCTCCACCCCTTGGCAAGGCGCGCGTCGCGGAACACGGCAATTCCCCGCCGACGCCGAACGCAAAACGGCGGGCGCAGTTCCCCGCACCCGCCGCTCCAAAACTTTTCAAAAAAGCCCTCAACCCTTCTTGAGAACCCGCTTGCCCAGCGTTTCGGCGATCTGAACCGCGTTCAGGGCCGCGCCCTTGCGCAGGTTGTCCGACACGCACCACAGGTTCAGACCGTTATCAATGGTGCTGTCCTGACGGATACGGCTGATGAAGGTGGCGAAATCGCCCACGCATTCCACGGGCGTCACGTATCCGCCATCCTCGCGCTTGTCGATCACCATGATGCCCGGCGCCTCGCGCAGGATGTCGCGCGCCTCTTCCTCGTCCAGATGGTCTTCGAACTCAAGGTTGATCGCTTCCGAGTGGCCCACGAACACCGGCACCCGCACACAGGTCGCGGTGACCTTGATCTTGGTGTCGATGATCTTCTTGGTCTCCGCGACCATCTTCCACTCTTCCTTGGTCGATCCGTCCTCAAGGAACACATCGATATGCGGGATCACGTTGAAGGCGATCTGCTTGGGATAAACCTTGGCCTCGTAATCGTCGGTCGGGTTGTAAACTGCCTTGGTTTGATCCCAAAGCTCGTCAATCCCGTCCTTGCCCGAGCCCGAAACCGACTGGTAGGTGCTCACCACAACCCGCTTGATCGTCGCCCGATCGTGCAGCGGCTTGAGGGCCACGACCATTTGCGCGGTCGAACAGTTGGGGTTGGCGATGATGTTCTTCTTGGCATAGCCGTCCACGGCCTCGGGGTTGCACTCCGGCACCACCAGCGGCACGTCGGGATCATAGCGATAAAGCGAACTGTTATCGATCACCACACAACCTTGACCGGCCGCCTTCGGCGCATAGGTCTTGGTCGCATCCGACCCGATCGCAAACAGCGCAATATCCCAGCCGGTGAAATCAAACGTATCCAGATCCTGGGTTTTCAGGGTTGTCTCACCAAAGCTCACCTCGGTCCCGAGGCTGCGGCGACTTGCCAGCACGGCAATCTCGTCCACAGGGAACTGGCGCTCGGCCAGAATGTTCAGCATTTCGCGGCCCACGTTACCCGTGGCGCCCACGACGACGACCTTGTAACCCATCTGAGTTCTCCGTTTCCAAAAGTGGCGCGGTCTTACCGCAGCGCAGCATTAATTTAAAGCGTTTTCAGGGATCAATGAACCTTGTGGGGGTGCAATCGCGTTCGAGCCGTAGGCGAGAGGCAGCGAATGCGCCCTCGTTTGAGCCTGAAACGCTCTAAAGCGTTTTCGGGTGATGGGCCCTATCAGACCCTGTGATACGGGCTTCCCGCAAGGATCGAGGCCGCCCGGTAAAGCTGCTCCGACAGCATCACACGCGCCAACATATGCGGCCAGACCATCGCACCAAAGGATAGCTTGAAATCCGCCTTGGCGCGCAAGGATGGGTCCACCCCATCCGCGCCACCAATCACAAAGGCCACGTCGCCCCGTCCCTCGTCACGCCATGCGCCCAGCTTCCCGGCGAACTCGGGTGAGGGGATCACGCGGCCCCGCTCATCCATCACCACCAGAACCGCGCCCTTGGGAATCGCCCGATCCAACAGCGCGGCCTCGGCGGCCATGCCGCCGCCTTTCTTGTCCTCGACCTCGTGAACGGAAACCGGGCCAAGCCCCAAGGCTCGGCCCGTCTTGTCAAACCGGGTCAGGTAATCATCGAGCAACGCGCGTTCCGGGCCGGCGCGCAACCGGCCCACCGCGCAGATATGCACCTTCATTCAGCTCTCGGTGGCTGGCGCCGGGGCGGTCGCGCCACCGGGAACCCACATTTTCTCAAGCTGATAGAAATCACGCACTTCGGGGCGGAAGACATGGACGATCACATCGCCCGTGTCGATCAGCACCCAATCGCCCGCCTCCTTGCCCTCGATCTTCGACAGGATGCCATACTCCTGCTTCAGTGCATCGGCCAGCTTCTCAGCAATCGCCGTGACCTGCCGCGACGACCTGCCCGAGCAGATCACCATGTAATCGCCCATGGCCGATTTGCCGCGCAGGTCCACCTGCACGATGTCTTCGGCCTTGTCGTCGTCAAGGGATTTAAGGATGCGCGCAAGCTGTGCTTCGCTGTTTGCGCTGGTGGTGCCGGGCGCCATCACGGGCGCCCCCTGTTCGGCGGCCTGTGCCGCGTCAGCCGTAAAAGACAGGACATCGTCCTCCTTCTCAAAAGCGCCGCTCAGCCCCGGCGCCGGGCATGCCCACAAGGTAGCAACTCAAACGGGCCATTTCAATAAAACCCTGCGCAGGCTCAGGTGCCCTGTGCCCCATCTGCCGCATCTCCCAACATCCGCACCTCGCGCTGCGGGAAGGGAATGGAAATACCGTTTTCCTGAAAACTGTCCCAAAGCGCCAGATACACATTGCCGCGAATATTGGTCAGGCCCCCGGTCGGGTCGCGTATCCAGAACCGCAGGATATAATCCACGCTGCTGTCGCCAAAGCCCACGATATGGCAAACCGGCGGCTTGAACTCCAACACCCGGTCCACGCCTTTCGCCGCCTCGATGGCCAATGCCCGCACCTTGTGCGGATCGTCGCCATAGGCGGTGCCGAAATAGATATCCAGCCGTACGTAATCGTTGGAATGGGACCAGTTGACCACTTGGCCCGTGATCAAATCCTCGTTCGGAATAAGGTATTCCCGCCCATCGCGCGTGGTGATCGACACGTAGCGCGCCCCAAGGCTGTTGATCCAGCCGAAGGTCTCGCCAAGGCTGATCACATCGCCCGGCTTGATCGACCGATCCAGC
>DATFKJ010000351.1:0-4631 GCA_035268705.1 Roseovarius sp.
GGCATGATGCTCTTGCAGGTTGGCAATGGCCTGCAAGGCACGCTGTTGGGGGTGCGCGGCCAGCTTGAAGGCTTTTCCACCTTCTCGATGTCGGTGGTCATGTCGGCCTATTTCGTCGGCTTCCTGTTCGGATCACGCATGGCACCAGATATGATCCGGCGCGTCGGGCACGTGCGGGTTTTTGCGGCGCTGGGCTCGCTTATCTCGGCGGTTCTGATCCTGTACCCGGTGGCGACACACCCCATTGCGTGGATGGCGGGCCGGGTGGTGATCGGGTTCTGCTTTTCGGGCGTTTACGTGACGGCCGAAAGCTGGCTGAACAATGCCGCCACCAATGAAACGCGGGGGCAATCCCTGTCGCTTTACATGATCGTGCAGATGGCCGGGATCGTCTCGGCGCAGGGGCTCATGGTTTTGGCCGATCCATCGGGGTTCATTCTCTTCATCACCTCGTCGGTGCTGGTGTCGATCGCCTTTGCGCCCATCCTGCTGTCGATCAGCCCGACCCCTGCCTTTGACACAACGAAGCCGATGAGCCTTCTGGAGATCATGCGGATTTCGCCCTTGGGCTGTGTGGGCATGTTCCTGTTGGGTGGCGTGTTTTCGGCACAATTCGGCATGGCACCGGTTTTCGGGGCCGAGGCCGGGTTGAGCGTGGGCGAGATTTCGGCTTTCGTATCGACCTTCTTTATCGGATCTCTGGTGCTGCAATATCCTATTGGCTGGCTGTCGGACCGGATGGACCGGCGAATCTTGATCCTTGCCTGTGCGGTGATCGGCGGGTTGGGGGCCTTGGTGGGCTTTGCCCTGAGCGGGTATTTCGTGATGCTGCTTGTGGCCGGGCTGTTGGTCGGCGGGGTGTCGAACCCGCTTTATGCGCTGCTGATCGCCTACACGAACGACTTTCTGGAGTTCGACGATATGGCCGCGGCGTCGGGCGGGATGGTCTTCATCAACGGCCTTGGCGCGGTGACAGGCCCGCTTGTGACAGGCTGGGTCATGGGCCAGATCGGGCCACGCGGGTTTTTCCTGTTCATCGCGGTCTTGATGCTGGCGATGGCGGGATATGCCGCCTACCGGATGACACAGCGGGCGGCCCCGTCGGTCGAGGATACCGACAGCTATGCGCCGGTGGGCTTGGGGGCGACGCCGATGGCGGTGGAGTTCGCGCAGGAATATGCGATCGAGACCGCTCAAGAAGAAGCAGCTTTGGAGGAGGAGGCCGATGCTCCGTCGTGATGGCGCTAACGTCACGCGGGATGTTGGAAGTGTAGCAATTCGTTACTGTTCTTTAATGATAACATGCAGTTAACCTTCGAGTAACAGTTTTGCTACGCGCATGGGCGAATGAGGAGAGACCTATGATCGCGCCTGATGATGTACTGAGTTTCTGGTTGGACGAGATTGGCCCAAAGGGTTGGTACGAGGCGTCCGAGGAGTTGGACGCGACGATCCGCGAGCGGTTCATGGCCGCTTGGGAGAACGCGCAGGAGGGGGCCTATAGCCTGTGGCTCACCTATCCCAGCGGCACCTTGGCCTATATCATCCTGATGGACCAGTTCCCACGTAATATGTTCCGTGATGATGGTCGCGCCTTTTCCACCGACCGCCCCGCCTTGGCCGCGGCCAAGGCGGCGATCAATCGCAAGTGGGACCTGCGCATCGACGAACCCGCGCGGCAGTTCTTCTATCTGCCGTTGATGCATTCCGAGAACCTCTGTGATCAAGAGCAATGTGTGCGCCTGATCTGTGAGCGGATGCCGGATTACGGGGCCGATAACCTGCTTCATGCCCGCGCGCACCGTGAAGTGATCCGGCAATTCGGGCGCTTCCCCTATCGTAACGAAGCCTTGAACCGGAATACGACCAAGCCGGAGCAAAGCTTTATCGAAGGCGGCAGCTATGGCGAGTTGCTGCGCGAAATGAAGGGCGCGCAGGCGGCCTGACGGCGATTTTTTATCGGATTGGGAAACGGCGGCCCTAAAGCGTTTCGCGAAAAACCTGACACACAGGTTTTCGCGAAACGCAGTGCTCCGCTCAATCGTTGCACGCGTTCCGCCTTTAGCTGATGTCTCAGGTTAAAGGCGGAACGCTTTAGGCAAGGGCCGCCGTTTCCTTTGGTCTGGCCTCATGGCTGGTCGGCATTGACTGATGACATCGGGGGCGGCGCTGCGCTAGGGTGAGGCGGAAAAAGCACTTGCGGCGCGGCAAGTTGTGCGGGCGGATGTGACAAACCGCTGCGGAGCCAGATTGCCGTGTTGAGGGCTGGAAGAAAATAGTTTAATGCTAAACTAAATTCAAATGCAGGAGTCGAACATGGCGGCGCAAAGTTTTGACATGATCGTGATCGGTGCAGGCCCGGGGGGGTATGTGGCCGCCATTCGCGGTGCGCAACTGGGCCTTAAAGTGGCCATTGTGGAGCGCGAACACATGGGTGGGATTTGCCTGAACTGGGGCTGTATCCCTACCAAGGCGATGCTGCGATCCTCGGAAGTGTTTCACCTGATGCACCGCGCCAAGGAGTTCGGTCTGAAGGCCGAGGGCGTGGATTACGATCTGGACGCGGTGGTGAAACGCTCGCGGTCCGTGGCCAAGCAGTTGAATTCCGGTGTCGGCCACTTGCTGAAAAAGAACAAGGTCACCGCGATCATGGGCGAGGCGACGATCCCGGCCAAGGGCAAGGTGAGCGTCAAGACCGAGACCGGCACCGAGGAGTTGCAGGCCAAGCATATCGTGCTGGCCAGCGGCGCTCGGGCGCGTGAACTGCCGGGGCTTGAGGCCGACGGCGAGCGGGTCTGGACCTACAAGCACGCACTGGTGCCGCCGCATATGCCCAAAAAGCTGTTGGTTATCGGGTCGGGTGCCATTGGCATCGAATTCGCCAGCTTTTACAACACCTTGGGCGCCGATACCACGGTGGTCGAGGTGATGGACCGCATCCTGCCCGTCGAGGATGAAGAGATTTCCGGCATGGCCAAGAAGGCCTTTGAAAAGCAGGGAATGAAGATCATGGAGAAATCCATGGTCAAGCAGTTGGACCGCGGCAAGGACAAGGTGACGGCCCATATCGAGACCGGCGGCAAAGTCGAAAAGCAAGACTTTGACAGTGTCATTTCGGCGGTGGGGATCACCGCCAATACCGAGGGGCTGGGCCTTGAGGAGTTGGGCGCGAAACTGGACCGCAGTTTCGTTGTGACTGATGAGTTTTGCCGCAGCGATGCCGAGGGGGTCTATGTGATCGGGGACGCCACGAATGGCCCGTGGTTGGCCCACAAGGCCAGCCACGAGGGCGTCATGGTGGCCGAGATGATCGCGGGCAAACACCCGCACCCGGTGAAGCCTGAAAGCATTGCCGGTTGCACCTATTGCCATCCGCAGGTGGCCAGCGTCGGGTTGACAGAGGCGCAGGCGAAAGAGGCAGGCTTCAATATCAAGGTGGGCCGCTTCCCCTTCATCGGCAACGGCAAGGCGATTGCGCTTGGTGAACCCGAGGGCATGATCAAGACGGTCTTCGACGAGAAAACCGGCGAGCTTCTGGGGGCGCATATGATCGGGGCCGAGGTGACGGAATTGATCCAAGGCTACGTGGTGGGCCGCCAGTTGGAGACCACGGAAGAAGACCTGATGAACGCGGTCTTCCCGCATCCGACATTGAGCGAGATGATGCATGAAAGCGTCTTGGATGCCTTTGACCGGGTGATTCATATTTGAGCGGGATTGATGGGGGCGCTGCCCCCGACGTTGAAAATCGTTGATTTTCAACGCCTCCCCCGGGATATTTGTGAACAGAAGAAGGGGTGGGGGAGTCCTGCCCCTTTTCGATGTTGGGTTGGAGGGATGCATGGGCAGTGTGAACCGGATCGTGATGCAGCGGACCTCAAGGCGGTGGCTGGAGGAGCTTCCCTTGTCCGAGATGGAGGCGGCGGAAATCTCCGGCAAGCATGGCAAGCGCTATGATTTCAAGAGCTATGAACGGTTCCGGTTTCCCAAGTATGACATTTGCGAGGGGCCCTTCGTGGATGCCGATGGTAAGGCGCGCAAGTTCGATATGATTCTTGCCAATCAGGTGTGGGAGCATCTGGACCGCCCCTATGCCGCAACGAAGAACGTGCGCAATATGCTGCGCAAGGGCGGGTATTTCTGGGTCGCGGTGCCATTTTTCATTCCCTATCACGGCGCGCCGGTGGATTGTTCGCGCTGGTCAGCGCGGGGGTTGAAGAACCTGCTTGTCGAGGCGGGGTTCGAGGCCGAGAAGATCAAATCGCGCCAGTGGGGCAACCGGATGGCGGCGCTGCGCAATTTCGAGGAACCCTGGCCGCCCGAGTATGACCGGGGGAGCGATGACCTTGAGAATGACCCTGATTTCCCGATCTGCGCCTGGGCCTTGGCGGAGAAATAGGCGCGATTCATCATGTTCGCGCTATGTTCGCATTTTCGACTTGGACGACTCGGATGCATCGCCTATCTGTTAACCACCGTTGACGGGGGACCAGATGGCCGAGTTGAAGAACATCGAAGTGCGCGGGGCGCGAGAGCATAACCTCAAGGGGATCGACGTTGATATCCCGCGCAATGAATTGGTGGTGATCACCGGGCTGTCGGGCTCGGGCAAATCCTCGTTGGCGTTCGAT
>DATFKJ010000352.1:0-13097 GCA_035268705.1 Roseovarius sp.
GATGGCCAGACCAACCGCAACCGTGACAATTGAGATATGCTCGATCGCGAGTCCGCCAATCACGTCCAGATTGGCGAATATAAACTGAAGCGTCTCCAAAAAACCTCCTCCCGGCTATTTTGGGTAACGAACTCCAGCTTAGGTTTCGGACTGTGCAACGGCGCTACATGGTGTCGACATATTTTTGCACCTACCCGACACAATGGCCGTCATATCCCTTCCGAATAGCTTTGGGAGAGACGCCGCTCCATGATTTGAAGGCCCGGCTGAAATGCGCCTGGCTTGAGAAGCCGGTGCTTTCAGCCACCGTTTCCAATGATTCGGTCGTTGCAAGCAATCGCTCACGGGCGCGTGCCAGACGAAGGTTCAGATAGAACCGCGATGGGGTGTTGTTCAGCACCTCAAGGAATTTTCTTTCAAGCTGGCGCTGCGACAGTCCGGCCAACTCTGCAAGGTGGGCCACTGTGACCGGCGACGACAGGTTCTCGTCCATCACGCGGATCACGCGCTGCAACCGTTTGTCATGCAGGCCATAGCGCCAGCCTATGTCGCTGCGCTGGCTAACATGACCGGGCCGCAGTTCGCCATGCAGGAATTGCTCGGCCACGTCCTTGGCCACGGATGGGCCTTCGCGACGCGCGATCAATTCAAGCATCATATCCATTGAGCTGGCACCGCCAGCCGCAGTGAAAATCTTGCCGTCGATGCAGAAAAGATCCGTGCAGGCAATGACATTGGGAAACGAGTCCGCCAAGGACTCGAGCCGCTCCCAGTGGGTTGTGACACGGCGGTTATCAAGAACACCCGCCGCGGCAAGAAGCAGGGCCCCGTTGCTTATCGCACCAATCATTTTGTCTTGGCGCCGAAGCATGCGAATATGCCTCAGAAGCCTCTTGTTGTCGTATTTCGCCAGATCAAGGCTTGCGACGACGATCGTAAGATCACAACTCGGCGCGTTATCCAGATCAAAATCCGATTGAATTTCCAGACCGTTACTGGCTGGTACGGGGCCTTCCTCGGTGCCTATGATGCTCCAGCGATAGTGGTTGGCCCCCAACAGCCGGTTGGCCGATCGCAAAGGCTCGATCGCCGAACTCAAGGCAAGCATGGAAAACTCGGGGATCAAAACATAGCCGACATGAAACGGCTGAAGAAAGCTCGTGTTCTGGTCTGGTGTCATCCCACTCAACATGAAATCACCGTAGTCAAAGCCGCCCATTTGTCCAGATACCGCACCGCTGCCAGATTACCGCCAACCGCTACATGGCAAGGCGCTCTTGTGGCTTTCGTGAAGCATCCGGAAAGACCCGTTGCCAAGGCGAAAACTGCGCGCCCGGATCGTTTCATGGCGCAGGTGCAATCGCTGTCTGCGCAAGCAAAAAGCAGCATGAGCGAAAAGACGGATACCTCCCGCGCATCAGTCACCAAACCGTACGAAACTCCCGTACGTTTTGTACGGTTTTCGCCGCACGCCCTGTTAACTTGCCGGGGGACAGACCAAAACACCGACGCGATACCGACGTTATACCGACGCGATACAGTGAAGGGTTTTCCTTGTTAACCAAAGGGTTAGAGGCGATTCGCTTGCCCTACCCCTCGTTAAGCTGATTCAACCGCGCCCGCACGCTCAAGCCATGCGCCTCCAAGCTCTCGGAAATGGCGAGGGTCTCGGCAGCAGGCCCAATGGCGCGCAGGGCGTCCGGGGTCATCCGGGCCAGCGTGGTGCGCTTCACGAAATCCATGACCGACAGGCCCGACGAGAACCGGGCAGAGCGTGCCGTGGGCAACACGTGGTTCGGCCCGCCCACGTAGTCACCGATGGCCTCGGGCGTCCATGCGCCAAGGAAAATGGCCCCCGCGTGGGTGATTTTATCGGCAAGGCCTTCGGCGTCAGACACACAAATTTCAAGGTGTTCGGGCGCGATGCGGTTAGACAATTCCGCTGCTTTATCAAGATCTTGCACCGTTATGATCGCCCCGAAGTCACGCCAGCTTGCACCGGCGATCTCGCGGCGTTCAAGGCTCATGAGGTTGCGCTCTATCGCGGCCTCCACGGCCTTGGCCATGGCCGGGTCATCGGTGATCAGGATGGCCTGCGCACTTTCGTCATGTTCGGCTTGGCTCAGCATATCAAGCGCCAGCCAATCAGGGTTGTTGTCCCGGTCGGCGATCACGAGAATTTCCGACGGCCCCGCGATCATGTCGATACCCACCTTGCCGAACACCCGGCGCTTGGCGGCCGCCACGAAGGCATTGCCCGGACCGGTAATTTTATCAACGGGTGCAATGGTTTGCGTGCCATAGGCCAAGGCCGCCACGGCCTGCGCGCCCCCCACACGATATATCTCGTCGACCCCCGCGATCTGTGCTGCCAGCAGGACAAGCGGATTGGCCTGCCCGTCCGGTGTGGGAACCACGATTGCCAGCCGCTCAACCCCCGCCACCTTGGCCGGGATGGCATTCATCAGCACCGATGAAGGGTAAGAAGCCAAGCCGCCCGGCACGTACAAACCCGCCGCCGACACCGGCGTCCAGCGCCAGCCCAAGGTGGTGCCGCTCTCGTCGGTCCAGCTTTCGTCGGCGGGCATTTGGCGTTCGTGATAGGCGCGGATACGTTCAGCGGCGAGTTCTAGTGCCTCGCGTTCATGGGCCGGGACTTGGGCAACCAAGTCATTGATTTCATTGGTGGAAAATCTCAGCGTTTCGGGCGTCAGCTCCAACCGGTCAAACTTTGCGGTCAACTCGATCAGCGCCGCATCGCCCCTTTCGCGCACATCCTTGATGATCGCGGCCACGGTATCATCCACATCCGGGGACTCTTCGCGCTTGGCGCTCAGAAGGGCGGTGAATTGCGTGTCGAAATCTGCGGCATCCGCATCAAGAAAAACCGGCATTTGAAAGCCTCCGTTGGTTGGTGCGTTCCCCTTAGACCGATGCGCCGCCAGCCTCAAGGCGCAGGGAACGTTGACGACCATCAACACAATCCCGGCAAAGTTCTTTCAGGATGCTGTGGGATCGCGCGACTCCCTCATAAACACGGAGAGGCACTATGATGTTACTGAACAAGATCACCGCAACCACCCTTTTGGTTCTACTTGGGCTCGGAACCGCCCAAGCCGAGGATTTGGGCAAGGACGAATACATGAACAGCTGCGCCACCTGCCATGGTGAGATGGCGAAAGGCGCGGGTCCATTGGCCGAATTGATGACCGTCCCGGTCCCTTCACTCACCAACCTAAGTGCCCAAAATGACGGTGTTTTTCCCATGCTGAGGGTGATTCACACTATCGACGGGCGGCCCGGCATCAAGGGGCACGGCTACCCGATGCCGGTGTGGGGCAAACGGTTTGAGGCGGATGCCGAAGGTGCCGGACCATACGGTTCCGAGACCTTGATACGGGGCCGGATTCTGTCCTTGGCGCTTTACCTCGAGTCGATACAGGAATGATCAGACGTCGTGATTGGGTGCCTTCCCCGAAGGCGCACGATAAGGGCGCGTCACATCTTTCAGCGTGACGTCGAGCGCCTCGATCTCAAGCCGGATGGCCCCATCACCCGCCAATGTCAGGATCAAATGGCCGCTGCCTTCCTCACCCGGCTCGAAGGTGACGGACAGCAGCGAAAGAACGGTGTCGCGGTCATTGCGGTCGATGCCCTGACTGGCCACGCGCAGCACGTTGTCAATGACCAGAAGCGATTGCACGCGCTCGGGGGCGTGGCGGGTGCGGCCTTGGTCTTCCCAACGGAAGCGATTGATAAGAATGGCAAAACGTCGCTCGCCCTGGCGCCAAATCATCTCGGTGATCGGGAAAATCGCGTCTTGGGAAAGCGACGAGACAACCTGCAAATCCTCGGGGTCCATGGCCCCGAGGTTCAGCGGGGCCTCTGCCCCGTCTTCGAACTTGGCGTCTTCGCTCACTGGCCTGAAACCCTTTCGATATGGGCACCGACATTGCCCAGTTTCTCTTCGACCCGCTCATAGCCGCGATCAAGGTGATAGACGCGGTTGACGATGGTTTCGCCCTCAGCCGCCAACCCTGCAAGGATCAGCGAAACACTGGCGCGCAGGTCCGTTGCCATGACGGGCGCGCCCTTGAGGCGTTCAACCCCCGTGACCTTGGCGGTGCCGCCCTGCACGTCAATCTCGGCCCCCATGCGCATCAGTTCCGGCGCATGCATGAACCTGTTTTCAAAGATTTTTTCTTCCAGAACGCTGGTGCCCTCGGCGGTACACATCAGCGCCATCATTTGTGCCTGAAGGTCGGTCGGGAAACCGGGGAACGGCTCGGTCGTGACGTCCACTGCGCTGACACGGCCATTGCGGCGGGCGACCTTGAGGCCCTTGTCGGTTTCCGTCACCTCGATACCGGCCGCATCGAGTTTTTCGCAGAAGGCCCCCAGAAGGTCGATCCGCCCGCCAAGGCATTCCACCTCACCGCCACAGATCGCTGGGGCCAGCATATAGGTGCCCAATTCGATCCGGTCAGTGACAACGGGGTGCGTCGCCCCGCCCAGACGGTCGACGCCCTGAATGGTGATCGTGTCGGTGCCGTCGCCATCAATTTGCGCGCCCATGCGGCGCAGGCAATCGGCCAGATCGACGATTTCAGGCTCACGCGCAGCGTTCTTCAGAACCGTTGTTCCCTTGGCGAGCGTTGCCGCCATCAGGGCGTTCTCCGTGGCCCCGACAGAGACCACGGGAAATTCAAACGTGCCGCCCTTCAAGCCTCCGGGAGCCTTGGCATGGACGTAGCCTTCCTTCAGTTCCAGTTCCGCGCCCATGGCCTCAAGCGCCTTGAGATGCAGGTCGACAGGCCGCGCGCCAATGGCACAGCCCCCGGGCAATGACACCACCGCATGACCATCCCGCGCAAGCATGGGGCCAAGAACGAGGATAGAGGCGCGCATCTTGCGGACGATGTCATAATCGGCCACGTGGTTGTCCAGATCGTGGCTCGACATCACCAGAACCTGACCGTCTTGTAGTTGCGACACCTCGCACCCCAGAGATTGCAGCAAGGCTGACATGGTCTTGATATCCGACAGGCGCGGTGCATTGGTCAGCGTCAGCGGTTCATCGCTGAGAAGCGTGGCGGGCATCAACGTGAGACATGCATTTTTCGCCCCCGCAATCGGGATCTGGCCGTTCAAGGGGCCATTGCCCTTCACGATAATCGAGTCCATCGGTTATTTGTCCTTCTGCTCGGGCGTCTCTGCCTTGTCTGGTGCCGTGCGGGCACGCGTTTGCGCCTTACGCCTTGCAA
Source organism: Roseovarius sp. (assembly GCA_035268705.1). Taxonomy (GTDB): domain Bacteria; phylum Pseudomonadota; class Alphaproteobacteria; order Rhodobacterales; family Rhodobacteraceae; genus Roseovarius. The sequence goes on from DATFKJ010000352.1 coordinate 5,265, forward strand.
GGTTGGCCTTCAAGGCCACCTTGAGTCGGGCTTCACGGTCTTCCACCGGTTTGCCGGGTGTTTTCTTGGGCGTCTTTTTTTCCATACCCCCTTCCTACAGCAGGCTTCAAAAAGCGTCCAGATAGCCCTTGCGCCCTCGCAAAGAAGGGGCTAATGAGCGCGCCACAAGTTGCTGCTGTAGCTCAGAGGTAGAGCACTCCCTTGGTAAGGGAGAGGTCGAGAGTTCGATTCTCTCCAGCAGCACCATTTCCCATTTTTGGCGGATTGACGCGCATGCCGTTTGGAGCCTGCGAAAGTGCCCCTTTCACAGGGCGCAGAGCCACTCTATAAGGGCTGCGGCCCATCTCGCTTCGAGTCGCGGCCCAAATTCCTATTCGGATCACAGGACGCCGACGCATATGCCGTTTTTCAATAACATTCCCAGTCTGTTTTCGTCGGACATGGCCATCGACCTCGGAACAGCGAACACGCTGGTCTACGTCAAGGGCCGCGGCGTCATCCTGTCAGAGCCTTCAGTGGTTGCTTATCATGTGAAGGATGGGCAAAAGAAGGTCTTGGCCGTGGGCGAGGACGCCAAGCTGATGCTGGGCCGGACGCCGGGCAGCATTGAAGCGATCCGCCCGATGCGTGAAGGCGTGATTGCCGATTTCGATACTGCCGAGGCAATGATCAAGCACTTCATCCGCAAGGTTCACAAACGCTCGACTTTCTCGAAGCCCAAGATCATCGTCTGCGTGCCGCATGGCGCGACCCCGGTAGAAAAGCGCGCCATTCGTCAATCGGTGCTGTCCGCTGGCGCCCGCCGCGCGGGCCTTGTGGCCGAACCGATTGCGGCCGCCATCGGCGCGGGCATGCCGATCACCGATCCGACGGGCAACATGGTCGTCGACATCGGCGGCGGCACCACCGAGGTGGCCGTCCTGTCGCTTGGCGATATCGTTTACGCGCGGTCGGTGCGTGTTGGTGGTGACCGCATGGATGAGGCGATCATTAGCTATCTGCGCCGCCAGCAAAACCTGCTTGTCGGTGAATCCACCGCCGAGCGCATCAAGACCTCTATCGGGACGGCACGAATGCCTGACGACGGACGCGGTGCCTCGATGCAGATCCGGGGCCGTGACCTGTTGAACGGGGTACCGAAAGAAACCGAGATCAGTCAGGCCCAAGTGGCCGAAGCCTTGGCCGAGCCTGTGCAGACCATCTGCGAGGCTGTTATGACAGCCCTTGAAGCAACACCGCCCGATCTGGCTGCGGATATCGTTGATCGCGGTGTCATGCTGACCGGTGGCGGTGCTCTTCTAGGTGACTTGGACTTGGCCCTGCGCGAGCAGACAGGGCTTGCCGTGTCGATTGCCGATGACAGCCTGAATTGCGTGGCGCTTGGCACCGGCAAGGCGCTCGAATTCGAAAAACAGCTCCGTCCGGCGATTGACTACGATAGCTGACAGGCGCAGATTCTTGTTCCACAGGCGAAGGGAAGACTTTGGCCAGGGACCGCGCACAACAGGATGACTATACAGGGCCCCTGAAGCGATTGCTGATCGGGCTCCTTTTGCTGTGCCTTGTTGGGATTTTCCTTGTTTGGCGCATCGACAGCCCCCGGGTGGAACGTTTTCGCGCGCAGGTGGTCGACCGCGTGGTGCCCAGCTTCGATTGGGCCATGGCTCCTGTGACGGGGGCGGTGAATATCTTGCGGGATTTCCAAAGCTATCAGCGGCTCTACGAGCAGAACCAAGAACTGCGCCGCGAGTTGAAAAAGATGAAGGCGTGGAAGGAAGCGGCCGTGCAGTTGCGCGATGAGAACGCCCGGTTGCTTGACCTCAACAATGTCCGGGTCGACCCGCGCCTGACGTTCGTGACCGGCGTGGTGATGGCCGACAGCGGCTCGCCCTTCCGGCAGTCTGTCCTGATCAACGTCGGTGCGCGGGACGGGATCATGGACGGGTGGGCGGCGATGGACGGTTTGGGCCTTGTGGGGCGTATTTCCGGCGTGGGCCAGAATACCGCACGCGTTGTCCTGCTGACCGATACCTCAAGCCGTATCCCGGTCACCATCCAACCATCCGGTCAGCGCGGTCTTGTCATTGGCGACAATACCATTGCCCCACCTGTCAGCTTTATCGAAACCCCGGATCAGGCCCGGCCCGGCGACCGCGTGCTGACATCCGGTGATGGTGGTGTTTTCCCTGCGGGCCTTGTGGTTGGCCGCTTGGCCGAGGACCCCGGCGGCCGGATGCGCGTGCGCCTTGCGGCGGATTATGAACGCTTGGAGTTTCTCAGGGTGCTGCGAAGCTATGGCTATGAAACCATAGAAGACCCCGGCGCCCTGATCGTACCGCATAGCGCGCCTCAGACAGGCGAAGCCGCAGAGGCCGACGCTACCGCCGAGGAGGAACCGGCGGATGGCTGAGCGCAACACGACACGTCTATTGGGCAAGCGTCTGGTCTATATCGTTTTGTGGCTGGGGCTTATATTTCTGCATCTGTTGCCATTGGGAATGGTGCGGCCTTCGCCCCTCTCATCGCCCTCCTTGCTGGAAAGCATCTGGGCGGGGCCGGACCTGCATTTGGCCATCACCTTTGCTTGGGTGCTCAGGCGTCCTGAATACGTGCCCCCGCTTTTGATTGCGGGCACTTTCTTGATGTCGGACCTGCTGTTGCAGCGTCCACCGGGATTATGGGCCGCATTGGCCTTATTGGGCAGTGAGGCCCTGAGGTCCCGCGCACGCGCCCTTCGCGATCTGACCTTTCCTATGGAATGGCTCAATGTCACGACAACCTTGATCGCCATCTTCCTTGGCTACCGGATCATCCTTGGTGTCATGATGGTTGAGGCCGGTCCGCTGTCCCTGACTTTGGTGCAGGCGATTGCGACGATTGCCGTTTACCCCGTGGTTGTCGTCCTTTCACAAGTGCTCTTCGGGGTGCGCAAGCTTGCCCCCGGCGATATTGATGGCATGGAGGCACGCACATGAGGCGGCCGGGGCGCGACAACGTACAAAGCCAGAAGGCAATCACCCGGCGCGGCTTGATCATTGCTGGCGCGCAGGCGTTGTTCATGGGGGGGCTGGCGCTTCGCATGCGATACATGCAGGTGGATCAGGCTGACGAATTCCGCCTTCTGGCCGATGAGAACCGTATCAGCATCCGGCTATTGCCTCCCGCGCGCGGGCGCATTTTCGATCGTAACGGCGAGATGGTGGCGGAGAACGTACCAAGCTATCGCATCACGATCGTTCCCGAGGAGGCCGGCGATGTGGACGACGTCATCGCCCGCCTTGCGCGGCTTGTGGAACTGAACCCCGAAGAACTTGAACGCGCGCAGCGCGATTTGCAGCAAGCGCGCGGCGATACAGCGGTGACAGTGGCCGACCGGGTCAGTTGGGACGATATCAGCCGGGTCGCTGTCAATACCCCTGCCCTGCCCGGCGTCGCGCCGGAGGTGGGCCTGTCTCGGAGATATCCCCACGGCGGGGACTATGCCCATATCGTGGGATATGTCGGCCCATTCGCCGACCGTGATCGCGAGCGGCTTGACGCGCCCGAACAGCTTTTGCGCATTCCTCGCTTTCAAGTTGGCAAATTCGGCATCGAAGCAGCGCATGAAAATCAACTACGCGGCAAGGCCGGGACAAAGCGCGTTGAAGTCAACGTGCGTGGCCACGTCATGCGCGAATTGGAACGCCAAGAGGGCCAACCCGGAACCGATGTCCAACTGACCCTCGACTCGGGTCTGCAATCCTATGTCACTGCGCGGCTGGCTGGCGAGAGTGCGGCGGCCACGGTGATGGATTGCGAGACTGGCGATATTGTTGCCTGCGTTTCGTCCCCCAGTTTCGATCCCAACCTTTTCGTGCGGGGTATTTCGGTTCCCGATTACCGCGAGCTTTTGGAAAACAAGTATCGGCCGCTACCCAACAAGGCGGTTCAGGGCATTTACCCGCCCGGGTCGACCTTCAAGATGGTCACGGCTCTGGCCGCGTTGGAAGCGGGTACGGTGGACCCGGAGGAAACCGTATATTGCCCTGGCCACCTTGAGGTGGCGAGCCGTCGCTTCCATTGCTGGAAGCGCGCCGGTCACGGCAACGTCGACTTGCATCGCTCACTACGAGAAAGCTGCGACGTTTATTATTATGAATTGGCATTGCGCACCGGGATCGAGAACATAAGCGCCATGGCGAAGCGTTTGGGACTTGGCATCAAGCATGACCTGCCCCTGACCTCGGTCGCCACCGGCCTGACACCAACCAAGGAATGGAAGCGCCGCGTGCGCGATGCCGAGTGGGTGATCGGCGACAGCGTGAATGCCGCGATTGGCCAAGGGGATGTTCTGGCCTCGCCGCTTCAGCTTGCAGTCATGACGGCCCGTCTGGCCACAGGGCGGTCGGTCACCCCTCGTGTCATCAAGTCCATTGACGGCGTCGAAAGCCCGACGGGTCATGGTGAAGACCTTGGGCTCAATGAAAACAATCTGCGCCGGATACGGCAAGCGATGTACGCGGTATCAAACAACCGAAGGGGCACGGCCTATGGTAGCCGGATCATCGAAGACGCATTCCGCATGGCGGGCAAGACTGGCACCAGTCAGGTCCGCTCTGCTGTGGTGGATAACAATGCAGTACCTTGGGAACAACGCGACCACGCACTGTTCGTAAATTTCGCGCCCTTCGATGCCCCGAAGTACGCCATATCGGTTGTCGTCGAACATGGCGGCGGTGGCTCAAAGGCCGCGGCACCGATTGCCCGCGACATAACGCTTCAGGCGCTATATGGCGAGGATCCTCCCTTGGCAGCTTACCCCGCGAAGGATCGTGGACGTATCCGTTCTCAGCAAGAGGAATTGCGCCGCGTTCGAACACGGCCCGACGGCGATGGAAGTGATCGGGCATGAGTTATCTTGAATATACCGTCAAGACGACGCCAACTGGCCTGCGCAAGGTGCTCTATCTCAACTGGCCGCTCGCAATCCTTTTGACGGCCGTGGCCAGCGTTGGTTTCCTGATGCTCTATTCGGTTTCCGGCGGGTCGTTCAGCCCATGGGCCGAGCCTCAGATGAAGCGTTACGCACTTGGCTTTGCCGTCATGTTCATTATTGGGCTGGTGCCGATCTGGTTCTGGCGCAACATGGCCGGCGTGGCCTACGGCCTGTCGATCTTGCTATTGCTCGTGGTGGAGTTTTTCGGAACGAGCGCCGGCGGCTCGCAACGCTGGATCGACCTTGGGTTCATGCGGCTACAGCCCTCGGAGTTGATGAAGATCAGCTTGGTCTTGTTCCTTGCAGCCTATTACGACTGGCTTCCGTTGAAGAAAAAATCGCATCCTCTTTGGGTTCTCATCCCTGTCTTGATCATCCTTTTGCCTGCCGGGCTCGTATTTGCGCAGCCCGACCTTGGGACCGCGCTTTTGCTGATCTTCGCGGGGGCGACAATGATGTTTTTTGCCGGGGTACACTGGGCATATTTCGCTGTTGTGATTTCGATGGGTGTCGGGTTGGTCGTGGCGGTTTTTCAATCGCGTGGCGCCTCGTGGCAAATCCTCAAGGATTACCAGTATGACAGGCTGGACATTTTCCTTGATCCATCCTCGGACCCGCTCGATACCGGATATCACATCACGCAATCCAAGATTGCGCTTGGGTCCGGCGGATGGACGGGCAAGGGTTTCATGCAAGGCACACAATCCCGGTTGAACTTCCTGCCCGAGAAACACACGGATTTCATCTTCACGACCTTGGCTGAAGAATTCGGGTTTGTCGGTGGCTTTTCCCTGTTGCTTCTGTATGCGCTGATCCTGCTTTTCTGCATCTCGACGGCGCTTGCCAACCGTGACAGGTTCTCGTCCTTGATGACGCTTGGAATCGCGACGACCTTCTTCCTTTTCTTCGCGGTCAACATGTCGATGGTCATGGGGATGGCCCCGGTTGTGGGTGTCCCCCTTCCACTGGTCAGCTATGGCGGGTCGGCCATGTTGATCCTGATGCTGGGTTTTGGTTTCGTACAAAGCGCCCACATTCACAAACCGAGGTAACTTCATGCCGCTTAATATTCTGTTCGCCGCCAGCGAAGACCGCTGGCAGGCCTACGAGGCCCCCTTGCGTACAGCCTTGGCCGAAGTCGGCCACGGTGATGCCAACCTGGCCTTGAACATTCCAGCCGCGCAGGTCGATTATATCGTCTATGCGCCAAGTTCGGATGTGCAGGATTTCAGGCCGTTCACGCGCACGAAGGCCGTTTTGAACCTTTGGGCCGGGGTCGAAGGGGTGGTTGGCAACGAAACCCTGACCCAACCCTTGGCGCGGATGGTGGATGACGGCTTGACCCAAGGCATGGTGGATTGGGTCGTCGGCCATACACTGCGGCATCATTTGAACACCGATCTGCATGTGATGAACCAAGACGGGGAATGGCGCAGCTATGTACCGCCTTTGGCCACCGACCGCCCTGTCACCGTTCTGGGCCTTGGCGCACTTGGTCAGGCCTGCGGCAAAGCATTGGCCGGGTTGGGCTTTCCAGTCACGGGATGGAGCCGAACACAAAAGGAAGTCGACGGGCTGCGCTGTCTGTCGGGTGATAACGGCTTGGTACAAGCGCTCTCCGAGGCCGAAATCGTGATTCTTTTGTTGCCGCAAACACCCGGCACCGAGAATCTGTTGAACACCGAACGGTTGGACATGCTGCCCGAGGGGGCCATGATCATAAATCCGGGCCGTGGCCCCTTGATTGATGACGACGCGCTCTTGGCCGCCTTGGATCGCGGCCATATCGGCCATGCCACTCTCGACGTTTTCCGCGAGGAGCCTTTACCGGCCGAGCACCCCTTCTGGTCACATCCAAAGGTAACGGTCACGCCGCATATCGCCTCGGAAACCCGTCCGCAAAGCGCATCGCGTGTGATCGCCGAAAACATCCGGCGCGGCGAGGCAGGAGAGCCGTTCTTGCATCTGGTGGACCGCGATCTGGGTTATTGACGCGCGTCGGCGGCCCGCTCAAGCGCCGGGTATCGCAAGCCGAGGGTCACGGCCCGCGCAATGAAACTGACAAGTAGCGCCAGCCAAAGGCCGTGGTTGCCGAACTGCGAGATAAGCAGGGCCGCCGTGATTGCGTAAGTCAACAGGCTCAGGGCCATCATATTGCGCATGTCGCGGGTGCGTGTCGCGCCGATGAAGATACCGTCCAGCATATAGGAGCCAAGGCCCAAGACCGGTGCGATCACCATGTACGGCAAATAGATGCGTGCCTCGGCCTGCACGGCGGGTACCTTGGCCATGATGTCGATGATGTACCCACCCATGACAGCGAACCCCAACGACAGGATCACGACGCTGACGAGCCCCCAAAAACTGCTGATCTTGGCCGCACGGCGAAGATGGCGGCTATCCCGGCGGCCAAAAGCATTGCCAACCAAAGCCTCGGCGGCGAAGGCGAAGCCGTCAAGCGCATAGGCGGTGATGTGCAAGAACTGCAAGAGCACCTGGTTCGACGCGAGTGTGACATCGCCAAAATCCGCACCAACAAACAGGAACGACAGGAAAATGGCCTGCAACATCAGGGAGCGTAACAGGATATCACCATTCACCTGTCCCATGTGGCGCAGCGCCTGAGGGTCGAAGACGCGCGGCCAATCGCGCCATGCCGGGACATTGAATGCATCCCGGCACAGCCACAGGCCAAGCGCCACGCCGCCCCACTCGGCAAGGAAGGTCGCAAGGGCCACGCCCTCCACGCCCCAGCCAAGGCCCAGCACGAACCACAGGTCCAGGCAGATATTGACCCCGTTCATCAACAACTGAATCGCAAGAACGGCCCGTGTCCTCTCAAGCGCGATGAGCCACCC
>DATFKJ010000353.1:0-4327 GCA_035268705.1 Roseovarius sp.
ACAAGGCGCCGCACAAGCCGCGCCGCCCGTTTGCGGCAGTTTGTTTCGTCGTCTGTCTGTTCCAGTCGCAGGACCTCGTTGGGTCCATCGACGCGCACTGCATCACCACGCCAGGACCACGCGGTCCCAACATTGAGTGCCTGTACGGGGGCGGCTTCGAGTCCGTCCACTTCCGTCTGCGACCAGGAGATGACAAACGCGCCACGAAAGCCCGTCTTCATTGCCTGTATGCCTGCCTTTTATTTTTTTATTAGCAGGAGGTTAACAAAAGCGAATCACCCTGGGAAGCCCCCGTGATTCAGTTTTGGCTAGAATTTCAGATCGAGACGCAAAGAACCCACAATCTGACTTTCCCGCTGGGCTTTGAATTCCTTGTCCAGCCATGTGACCCCGTAGAACAGCTTGCTGCCCTTGGCGCTCTCCCAATGTACACCCGCACGCAGGCGGTTGCGTGTATCCGTCAGGCGGTAGCCACGGCTTGAGGGCAGGAAAATGCTGTCCGCGACATAGGCCACATCGCCGCCCAGAACGAAACTGAACCCATCCCCCGCGTCGTCAATCGCCTTGTAAAGCTGCCCGGTCACCGGTTCGCGTAGCATCAAACCACCCTGTCCCAAGCCGCCAAACATCATATCGGCCCCGGCGCGCACCATGGATTCTGTACCAAGCCGCGCCTCGACAAAGGGGCGCAGGCCAGTGCCACGACCAAACCGATAGGTCCGGCCCATTTCCATAACCGCCGTGGCATGTACGTCGTTGCTGATTTGCGCCGCCTTGGTGGCAGGGGATGGATCACGCCCGCCCAATACGTCGTGAAAGACCTCCTGCACATCATCAAAGCCCAGTTGCGGCCCCGTCACGGTTACATCTCCGCCCAGTGCCACCTCGGCCTCGCCTGCAATGAAATGGCTGTGCAAGCCCATGGTGAAGGCCTGTGCATAAGGCCGATCGCCCACTGCTGGCGTGAAAAGGTTTTCCGGCCCCAGTATTTCAGTGTTGAAGCGCAGTTCCAACATTTGGCCAAGGCGGTCGGGCCGCTGACCCTGCCACTCGGGGCCCCAAACATAACTCAGCGCGACAGACCCGGTGCGCCACCGGTCATAGCCATCGCCTAGCACGTCATTGGTGATCAGGCGGCCATGCCCAAGGTACTGCCGCCCCTCGGCCTGTGCGGGTTTCATGGTCAGGCCAGTCAAGGCACAAGCCGTGGCCATCACGGCGGCGAAAAGGCGCGTCATCTGCACTCCATCCAAACATCGTCGCCCCCCGGCGCGATGGGAATATCACCCCGACAGGTGGCTGACCACCCGCCCGATACCAGCCCCGCCCCGGGTGTGTCCGATTTGCGCCGCTTTACGCGATATGCGGCCCCGGCGGGGTTGTGGTCAGGCATTCGGCCCCATCCGGCCCCAGAAGAACGGTGTTGGAGACAAAGAAATTGCCGCGCCCGGTTTCGGTGAACCATGACATAAGGTGAAAGGTCATGCCGTGCTCCATCACCAGATCGGAATCATGGCGCAGGCCCGTCACACGCGGCCCGCCCGTCCAAGACGGCGGAAAGCCGATCCCGACCAGATAGCCACAGTGATGGCGGCGATATTCGGGCATGCCGGCGGCATCCACCACCGCCTGCCAGCCGTTGTAAACGTCCCGAGCGGTGACACCCGGCCTCAAGGCCTCCAGCGTGGCGGCAAAGGCGCGTTGCGACAGATCGGCCATCTCGGCGTCTTCATCGGAAATCCCGCCGATATTCACCAACCGCCCCATCGGCGCATTGTACCGCGCCACGCAGCCCGCGATTTCCAGAAACACCGCCTCACGATGCGTGCCCTCGCCCCAGCTTGTGTGCTCTTCGGCCATCCGCGCGGCCGGGCGCAGGAAAGGGCCAAACCCCGGCGGCGTGCCGCCCGCGCGGGTCATGGCAGCCAAACATTCGGCGGCCACATCAGCCTCCGCCGCGCCGTCATGCACGGCGGCAATCGCCGCCTGCGTCCCGGCATCGGCGGCCTTGGCCGCGCGCCGCATGAAGCCCTGTTCTTCGGCCGATTTGACAAGCCGCAGGTGATCGACCATCCCGGTGATGTCCTGCCACGCGCCCACCTCAAGCCCCGCCTTGATCTGCGCGCCCATGCCATAGGCCAACCCCGAGGAGTGTTCCTCAATACCAACGGTCTTGCCTGCTGTCTTGCCCGCCATATGGCGCAACAGCACATCGGCGGCACTCTCGGAATCGCTGTGGCCTGAAAATTCGGCATTGCGCACCATGTTGCGAATAGCCACCTGCTCCATCTGCCGGGTGATCAGGGTCATGTCGCCCGTCGCCGGCACGATCAGGACATGCGGCGCGAAATAGCCCCAGTGATCCAGACCGGTCAGGTAAAAGATATTCTCGGGCGAGGACAAAAGCGCGATATCCACGCCCCTTCCCGCCATGGCCTGGCGCGTGGCGGCAAGGCGGCGCTCCATCTCCGCATCGCTGAAGGGGTTGCTGTGCATCTCTCCTACCTTTCCCTGTTGTCCGGGATATGCTCGGCGGGGGCGGGCCTCGCACCTGTCCTGATTGCGCCCTTTCCCGGCCGTTTCACGACAAAGCACAAGCGCATTTACAAATGGCGTCGCCCGTCGGAAGATGACCCCATGGCCAAGGATCTTGATCAAACAGAACGCGAGACCATCCTCGCAAAGCCCCGCTTCGACAATGGGCTAAATGCCCGCGCCAAGATCGGTTTTGTCCTCATTCCCAACGAACAAACCATCGAGCCTGAGATGACGCGCCTCATGCCCGAAGGCGTCGGGGTCTATTTTTCCCGCGTGGTCATGCCGCGCGAGATTTCCACCGAAAGTCTGGCCCAAGTGCGCGGATCGCTGGCCGAAACGGCGGCACGCATCCTGCCAGACGACGGGCTGGACGTGGTGGCCTATGCCTGCACCTCAGGCACCGTGGCCTTGGGCGCGGATGTCACCCATGCCGAGCTTTCCCGCGCCGTGCCGGGGGCCAAGGCGACCTCGCTGGCCGGTGCGGTGCGCAAGGCGTTATCCGCGATGGGGGTGAAACGGCTGGTCCTCGGCAGCCCCTATACCGAGGAGTTGAACGCCAACGTGGTGCGCTTCCTTGAAGAGGCCGGGTTCGAGGTGCTGGCCGCCCATGGCATGGGGCTACAGTATGATACCGAAATGACCCGCGTCGCGCCCGACTATATCATCGACTACGCCCGCGCCATCGACCGGCCCGACGCTGATGCCGTCCTGCTCAGTTGCGGTGCCCTGCGCAGTATCGAAGTGGTCGACCGGATCGAACAGGATTTGGGCAAGCCGGTGCTCTGCTCCAACCAAGCGCTTTTGTGGGATTGCCTGCGGCTGGCCGGAATAAACGACGCCCTGCCCGGCTTGGGACGGTTGTTTCGAGAGCATTGAACCGGCCCCGTAGGGTGCGCATTCACTGCGCACCGCATGCCGAAATCTTTTCAAGATTTCGCCTCCGCCCCCCTCACCCCGGCGTCAAAATATGCCGCAACAGCGCCACGGGATGCGCCCGCAGACTCAGGCGCAGGGCGGCGTAGTCCTCTACCACCTCCTCGCCCTCGCTCATCTGCGGCAGGGTGACAGCGGCCTCGTGGATGGCCTCGCCCTCCATATCCTGCGCGAACAAAGGCAAGGGCGCATCACCCGACAGGGCCTTGGCCTGCCACAAAGCCTCGCGCCGCGTCAGGCCCAGCGCGGCGAACCCATCCGCCTCGGCCAGCCGGGTGACCACATGGGGCGCCACCCCCGCCCGCCGCCAGACATCGCCCACCGCCGGGTACCCATTGCCCCGCGCCGCCGCGATCCAATGGGCATCCTCCTCGGCCATCCCCTTGACCTGCCGAAATCCCAGCCGCAGGGCCAAACCACCCTGCCCATCCGGCTCCATCACGTTGTCCCAGAAACTGGCGTTGATGCAGACGGGCCGCACCGCGACCCCATGTTCCCGCGCATCGCGCACGATCTGGGCCGGGGCATAAAACCCCATCGGCTGCGAATTGAGCAAGGCACAGGCGAAAATACCAGGATGATGGCACTTGATCCATGCACTGGCGTAAACCAAAAGCGCGAAACTCGCCGCATGGCTTTCAGGAAAGCCATAGGATCCAAACCCCTCGATCTGGGAAAAACACCGCGCGGCAAAGCCCGCGTCATAGCCATTGCGCGCCATGCCGCGCAAAAATTGCGCGCGAAATTCGCTGACATTGCCGTGCTTCTTGAAGGTGGCCAATGAACGGCGCAAACGGTCCGCCTCCTCGGGTGTGAACCCCGCCCCGACGATGGCAATCTGCATGGCCTGCTCTTG
>DATFKJ010000354.1:0-3308 GCA_035268705.1 Roseovarius sp.
GCGGCTTAATACGCTCGCATCAATCTGAAGGCATCCAAGATCGCCGCATGCGTGTTGCGCGAGGAGACCGCATCGCCGATGCGGAACAGTTGAAACCCGTCCGGCCCGCCGTTGAGGGATTGTGGGGTGCCATCAAGCAGCGCGTCATAATCCACGGCCCCAAGGTTGCGTGATTGCGGCTTGAGATCGAAGTACAGATCATCCAGCGGGTCTATGCCGGAATTGACCACCACCTGATCCACCTCGCGGGTCTGGGTGAGCTCCATGTAATCCGACCCGATATGCGCCAGAAGGCGGTTTCCGTCGCGTTCCACCCCGGTCACGCGGTAGGTAACGGTAAAGCGCACGTCGCGATCCTGCATTTGGCGCATGAAGGGGACAAGGGTGATGCCCGAGACCTCGACCGAAAGCGCCTGATGCGGGGTCATCATTTCCAGTTTCGCCCCGGACTCGGCCAGCATTTGTGCGGCTTGGATGCCCGCGTAGTCGCCCACCTCGTCAAACAGAAGGACGTTCTCGCCGGGTTTCACATCGCCCGAAAGGATATCCCAAGCGGAGACCACAAGATCGTTGCCTTGCTCAAAAAGCTCGGTGCGGGCCAGCCCGCCGGTGGCGATGATCGCCACGTCGGGGGTCAGGGCCAGAACATCCTCAGCCTCGGCGAAGGTGTTGTAGCGGAAATTGACGCCTTGCGCCTCGCATTGCGCGGCGCGCCAATCGGTGATGCCGATCATCTCGGAGCGGTCGCGGGCTTGCGCGGCAAGCCGGACCTGACCACCCGGCGCATCGGCGGCTTCCAGCACCGTCACATCGTGACCGCGCAATGAGGCGACACGCGCCGCTTCAAGCCCGCCGGGGCCTGCTCCGACCACCACGACGCGCTTTTTGTCCACGGCTTTTTCCACCTCATGCGGCAGGTATTCTTCGCGGCCCGTGGAAGGGTTGTGAATGCAGAGCGCCGCGCCGCCGTGATAGATCCGGCCAAGGCAATAGGTGGCGCCGACGCAGGGGCGGATGTCATCCTCCTGTCCCGCTTCGATCTTCCGCACGATATGCGGGTCGGCGATATGGGCACGGGTCATGCCGACCATATCAAGCTGTCCGGTGGCCACGGCATGGCGGGCGGTGGCCACATCGGGAATGCGGGAGGCGTGGAAGGTGGGCAGGCCCACCTCGTGCCGGACGCGCCCCGCGAAATCGAGGTGCGGGGCATAGCGCATCCCCTGCACCGGGATCACGTCGGCAAGGGCGGCATCGGTATGCACGCGCCCGCGAATGACGTTGATGAAGTCGATGACCTTCAAGTCCTTGAGGGTTTGGGCGAATTGCACGCCTTCCTCGACCGGGATGCCGCCCGCTTCGGCCTCGTCCGCGACGAAACGCAGGCCGATGATGAAGTCAGGGCCGACGCGGTCGCGGCAGGCGGTCAGGATTTCAGTGGCAAAGCGGGCGCGGTTTTCAAAGGCCCCGCCGTAAGCGCCATCCATCCGGTTGGTGAGCGGGCTGAGGAATTGATCGGGCAGGTGGCCGTAGCATTCGATTTCCACCCCATCGAGGCCCGCGGCCTGCATGCGTTCGGCGGCATCGGCGTAGTCGGCTATGATGCGGGGAATGTCCCAATCCTCGGCCTGTTTGGGAAAGGCGCGGTGCGCCGGTTCACGTTCGCGGCTGGCCCCGAGGTTGGGTAGCCAATCGCCCGCGTCCCAACGGGTGCGGCGGCCAAGGTGGGTGAGCTGGATCATCACCGCGCAGCCGTGTTCGTGGCAATCATCGGTCAGCTTTTTCATCCAGCCGACGACTTCGTCCTTGTAGGCGAGGATATTGCCGAAGGCAGGCGGGCTGTCGCGCGAGACCACGGCGGAGCCTGCTGTCATGGTCAGGGCGACGCCGCCCTTGGCGCGTTCAAGGTGGTAAAGGCGGTAACGATCCTTGGGCATCCCGTCTTCGGTATAGGCGGGTTCGTGGCTGGAGATCATCAGCCGGTTCTTCAGCGTCAGGTGCTTGAGCTGATAGGGGTGCAGCAGCGGATCGTTTGCCATGGTTTGCCCTTTTATCCGGTTGAGGCGGCCCAATCCCAGTACATCTCGCGGATGCGGCGTGTGAGGGGGCCGATCTGGTATTGCCGGTCTTCGAAGGCGGTGACCGGGGTGACCTTCATCATGTTGCCCGACAGGAAGACCTCGTCGGCATCGCGGAAATCCTCGAAGGACATGACGCATTCGTGGACCGTCACGCCATCGGCGCGCAGGTTTTCGATGTGGCGTGCGCGGGTGATCCCGGCAAGGAAAGTGCCGTTGGGAACGGGGGTGAACACCTCGCCATCCTTCACGGCGAAGGCATTGGCGGTGGCGGTTTCGGCGACATTGCCAAGCGCGTCGGCGACAAGGGCGTTACCAAAGCCCTTGTCGCGCGCCTCGGCCAGCATGCGGGCGTTGTTGGGGTAAAGGCAGGCGGCCTTGGCGTTGACCACGGCATCCTCCATCACCGGGCGGCGAAAACGGGTGCGGGCCAGCGTGGTGCTGGCCTCGGGCGGGGCCATTGGAATTTCCTCAAGACTGATGGCAAAGCCGGTGCCGCCGCCTTCCTTCGGGACGATGGCCGACATGCCGCCATCGAGCGCCCAGTACATGGGGCGGATATAAACGGCGGCATCTGGGGAATAGGCTTTGAGGCCCTCGTGGATGATTTGCACCATATCCTCGGGTGTTACCGTGGGATCGACCATAAGCGCGCGGGCCGAGGCGTTGACCCGGGCGCAGTGCTTGTCGAGGTCGGGCGTCAGGCCGTGTGCAAAGCGCGCCCCGTCAAAGACATTGCTGCCCAGCCACATGCCGTGATCTGCGGCGCGCATGACGGGTACGTCACCATTGTGCCACGTGCCGTCGAAATAGGTGCGAATATTGGTGCCGGTCGCCATGGGGGGTCTCCTTGAGTTGGAGGTACGTTAGGACGGCATGGCGGGGGCGTCCAGAGGGTGCGCGCGCTTTGGCCTTCCCCCTTGGGGCGTGATCCGCTAGGCAAGGGCAGCCCGCAGTAACCCCGAAGGCCCGCCCATGAGACCCGTTCGCCTGCTTTCCGGTGTTCTGACCGTCGGCGGCTGGACTTTGGCCAGCCGGATCCTGGGTTTTGTGCGCGATGTGCTGATTGCCAATTTTCTGGGGCCGGGGGCGGTGATGGACGCCTTTGTCGCGGCCTTCCGCCTGCCCAACATGTTCCGCCGCTTCTTTGCCGAAGGGGCGTTCAACGCGGCCTTCGTGCCGATGTTTTCAAAGCGGTTGGAGGGTGACGAGGACGCGGTGGGCTTTGCC
>DATFKJ010000355.1:0-20020 GCA_035268705.1 Roseovarius sp.
ATTCCTTGCGGCTGTCGAAGGGGGTATCGCCCAGCCAGTTGATCTCGCGCACCGGAACTTTGCGGGTGGCAAGCATGTCTTTGGGGCCGACGACCACTTGTTGGGTGTCGACGTCGAGTTTCACCACGTAGAGCGGATCGCTCAGCCCGCCGATGCCAAGGCCGCGGCGTTGGCCGATGGTGTAGTGAATGACGCCGTTGTGCTGGCCCAAGACGCGGCCATCGGCATGGACGATCTCACCGGGTTCGGCCGCGCCGGGGCGGAGTTTTTCGATCACCGATGCATAGTTGCCATTGGGGACAAAGCAGATGTCTTGGCTGTCGGGCTTGTCGGCGACTTGCAGGCCGTATTTGGCCGCAAGGTCGCGGGTGGCATCCTTGGAGGGCAGGTGGCCCAAAGGAAAGCGCAGGAAATCCAGTTGTTCGGGCGTGGTGGAAAACAGGAAATAGCTTTGATCGCGGTTTGCATCCGCCGCGCTGTGCAGTTCGGGGCCGTTTGCGCCCGCCATGCGTTGGATATAGTGCCCGGTGGCCATGCAGTCGGCGTCCAGATCCTTGGCGGTTTCCAGCAGGTCCTTGAATTTCACCCGCTCGTTGCAGCGGATGCAGGGCACCGGGGTGGCACCCGCAAGGTAGCTATCGGCAAATTCGTCGATCACCGCGTCCTTGAAGATATTTTCATAGTCGAGAACGTAGTGGGGAAAGCCCATATCCTCGGCCACGCGGCGGGCATCGTGGATGTCGATCCCGGCGCAGCAAGCGCCTTTCTTAGCGAGTGCCGCGCCGTGGTCGTAGAGTTGCAGGGTAACGCCCACCACATCATAGCCTTCTTCGGCCAGCATGGCGGCCACGACCGAACTGTCGACACCACCGGACATGGCGACCACGACGCGCGTGTCGGCCGGGGCCTTGGGCAGGCCCAGAGAATTGAGCGGTGTTTCAAGTGGCATGATGGGCCATCCTTGTGGTCGCGGGTTTCATGCGGAATATATGAAAATCCTATGCACTCTCAAGGTGCGGTTTCACCCTGCTTTAAACAGATTGCTGGCAGGGTGTGGCCCGTATCCTTGTTGAGGTGAGAGCCATGTATCTCAAGAAAGTCGATGGGCCAAGGGCGGTGACCCTGCCGGATGGAACCGTGATGAGCGCGGCGGACCTGCCTCCGCCCGAGACCAGCCGGTGGGTGGTATCGCGCAAGCTGGCCGTCCTGCGCGGTGTTGCGCATGGTTTGATCAGCGAGGCGGAGGCGCTGACCCGCTACGGGTTGAGTGAAGAGGAATTTCACGAGTGGGTTCAAGCCTTGATGCGGGATGGCATGGAGGGTTTGAAAGCGACCACCGCACGCAGCGGCAAGAATTAAGTAGACAACTTTAAGGAGAGTACATAATTTGTTCTTCAGCGGTAACCTGTAGTTAACCAATATTGGCCAAGGTCGGTCGGGACAGACAACAACCAAAGTGGAGAACCCCTTATGCGCGTGCTGCTGGTGGAAGACGACCCCACAACGTCGAAAAGCATCGAACTCATGCTGACCCATGCCAACCTGAACGTTTACACCACGGATCTTGGGGAAGAGGGAGTCGACCTTGCGAAGCTCTATGATTATGACCTGATCCTTCTGGACCTCGGCTTGCCGGATATGCCGGGGCATGAGGTGCTGCGCCAACTGCGGTTGGCGCGGATCGAGACGCCGATCCTGATCCTGAGCGGTGCGGATGATACCGAAAGCAAGATCAAGGGGTTCGGGTTCGGGGCAGATGATTACCTGACCAAGCCGTTCCACCGCGAAGAACTGGTGGCGCGTATCCATGCAATCATCCGCCGCTCCAAGGGGCACTCGCAATCGGTCATTCGCACCGGCAAGATCAACGTCAATCTGGATGCCAAGACGGTGGATGTTGATGGCAAGACCGTGCATCTGACCGGTAAAGAATACCAGATGCTGGAGTTGTTGAGCCTGCGCAAGGGCACGACCCTGACCAA
Source organism: Roseovarius sp. (assembly GCA_035268705.1). GTDB lineage: Bacteria > Pseudomonadota > Alphaproteobacteria > Rhodobacterales > Rhodobacteraceae > Roseovarius. Next base: position 1,983 of record DATFKJ010000355.1, read on the forward strand.
GGAGATGTTCCTCAACCACCTTTACGGGGGCATGGATGAGCCCGAGTTGAAGATCATCGACGTCTTTATCTGCAAGCTGCGCAAGAAGCTGTCGGAGGCGACGGGCGGGGACAGCCATATCGAAACGGTCTGGGGCCGGGGCTATGTCTTGCGTGACCCGGAGCCAAGTGAATTGGGCGATCAACCATTGGCCATTGGGGCGTAACCCCCCGCCTCTGGGCCTTGGTCCGGTCATGATCCCCCAGATGTGACCGGGCCGAAAACGAAGGCGCGCTGCCGGTAACGGCGGTGCGCCTTTTTCTCGGGTTTGCATCGGGGCGCTTGAAACGGGCGGGCCAAGGTTGGGTTAGGTCCAGTCACGGGTGTCCTATTGGGTCGGTTGTGGGCGCTGTGCCGGTGCTTGAAAAGCGATACTTGGGCAGGGTCATCTGCAAGGTGAGGCTGGACCTCTGCCGCGCTGCGGCCTAACACTTTGACCTGTAGGCGTGGGCCGTGAAGGCCGGGAAGAACAGGGGGCGTGGATGAGTGGCGACATGGCGGTGGAGAGCCTGAGCGAGGCGGAGGCAAGGGCCGAGTTGCAGCGGTTGGCCCAAGAGATTGCCCGCGCCGATGCCGCCTATCACACGCATGACGCGCCCGAGATTTCGGATGCCGAATACGACGCGCTGAAGGCGCGCAACGCGGCGATCGAGGCGCGGTTTGCGCACCTGAAACGCGCCGATAGCCCGAGCGAGAGTGTGGGCGCGGCCCCGGCGGAGGGGTTCGCCAAGGTTACCCATGCGGTGCGGATGCTGAGCCTTGGCAATGCGTTCAATGACGAAGACATTACCGATTTTGATGAGCGTATCCGGCGATATCTGGGCATGGGGGCCGATGCGGCGCTACACTACACCAGTGAGCCGAAGATTGACGGGCTGAGCCTGTCTCTGCGCTATGAGCGGGGCAAACTGGTTCAGGCGGCCACGCGCGGCGACGGGGCGGTGGGCGAGAACGTCACCGCCAATGCGCGCACCATCGACGATGTTCCCGAACGTTTGGAGGGCGCGCCCGATGTTCTGGAGGTGCGCGGCGAGGTTTACATGAGCCACGCGGATTTCGAGGCGTTGAACACGCGGCAGGCTGAGCGTGGCGGCAAGACCTTCGCCAACCCGCGCAACGCCGCCGCCGGGAGCCTGCGACAATTGAATTCGCGGATCACCAAGGAACGACCGCTGAGGTTTTTCGCCTATGCATGGGGGGAACTGAGCGCGCCTTTGGCCGAAAGCCAGATGGACGCGATCGAACGGCTGGAGGCGCTGGGCTTCGTGACCAACCCGCTGACCGCGCTTTGCGATGGGCCGCGCGAGATGCTGGACCATTACGCCAAGATCGAACAGATGCGCAGCGAGCTGGGCTATGACATCGACGGGGTGGTTTACAAGGTCAATGACCTTGCCCTGCAAAAGCGGCTGGGCTTTCGCAGCACGACGCCGCGCTGGGCGATTGCGCATAAATTCCCGGCTGAACTCGCCTGGACCCGGCTGGAGGGGATCGACATTCAGGTGGGGCGCACCGGCGCGCTGTCCCCCGTGGCGCGGTTGCATCCCGTCACCGTGGGCGGTGTGGTGGTCAGCAACGCCACCCTGCACAACGAGGATTACATCGCCGGCCGCGATGCCAAGGGCAACGAGATTCGCGGCGGCAAGGATATTCGCGTGGGCGATTGGGTGCAGGTCTACCGCGCGGGCGATGTGATCCCGAAGGTGGCGGATGTGGACCTGTCGAAACGAACGGAGGGGGCGGAGCCCTATGTGTTCCCGCAGACCTGCCCGGAGTGCGGCAGTGATGCGATCCGCGAGGAAGGCGATGCGGTGCGGCGCTGTACCGGGGGCCTGATCTGCCCGGCGCAGGCGGTTGAGAAGCTTAAGCATTTCGTATCCCGCGCAGCCTTTGATATCGAAGGGCTTGGCGCGAAACAGGTGGAGCAGTTTTACCTTGATGGTTGGATCAAGGAGCCTGCGGATATTTTCACCCTGAAAGCGCGGTATGGGCCGGGATGCCTGAGCCAGTTGAAGAACCGCGAAGGCTGGGGCGAGAAGAGCGCCGAGAAGTTGTTCGAGGCGATTGACGCGCGGCGCGAGATCGCGCTTGGCCGAGTGATTTTCGCGCTGGGCATCCGCCATGTGGGCGAGCAGGTGAGCAATATGCTGGCCCGGTTCTATGGTACATGGGGCAATTTCATCGCCGCCATGGATGGCGCCGCCGGGATGGAAAGCCCGGAGTGGGAGCGGCTTTTGGGGATTGATGGCGTGGGCGAGGTTTTGGCGCAAAGCCTTGTGACCGCCTTCGCGCAGGAGCACGAACGCGCCAGTATCGACCGGCTGGTGGCGCATCTGGAGATTGAAGAGGCCGAGCGGCCCGATACCGATGGCAGCCCCGTGGTGGGCAAGACGGTTGTCTTTACCGGCACGCTTGAAAAGATGACCCGGGCCGAGGCCAAGGCACGGGCGGAGTCGCTGGGCGCCAAGGTGTCGGGGTCGGTCAGTGCCAAGACCGATCTGGTGGTGGCTGGCCCCGGGGCGGGCAGCAAGGCCAAGAAGGCCGAGGAACTGGGCGTTGAGATGATTGATGAAGACGGCTGGCTAGAGCTGGTAGGGGATGCATGAGCAACCGGCCTGAAATCCTGTTCCCGCTTTTTGCGGGGCTTGAAACGCTGGAGGGCGTGGGGCCGAAAAGCGCGCAGAACATGGCGGCGCTGGCGATTGAAAAGCCGCGCGATGTTCTGTTCACGCTGCCCTATTCCGGGGTCGACCGGCGCAAGCGCGAGACGGTGCAGGGGGCCGAAATTCCCGGTGTTGTCACCGTGGAGGTGACGGTGGGCCGCCATACGGCACCACAGCGACGCGGTGGGCCGTACCGGGTCTATGTGGAAGATGCGGCGACGGCGTTCCCCTTGGTTTTTTTCCATGCGCGGGATGAGTATTTGCGGCGGATTTTGCCGACGGGGTCGCGGCGCGTGGTCTCGGGCAAGGTGGAGCTTTTCGACGGGATGGCGCAGATGGTCCACCCCGAACATATCCTGCCCCCCGAGGAGGCAGGCGATATCCCGGATTTCGAGCCGGTCTATCCGCTGACCGCCGGGGTGACGCAAAAGACCATGGCGAAGGCGGCGGGGAGTGCCTTGGCCCGCGTGCCGGACCTGCCGGAATGGATTGATCCCGCGCAGAAGGCGCAGGCCGGTTGGCCCGATTGGGCCGAGGCGGTGCGCGCGGCGCATACCCCGCAGGATATGGGCGACCTCAGCCCGGCGCATCCGGCGCGCGAGCGGCTGGCCTATGACGAGTTCATGGCGCATCAGATGACGCTGGCCTTGGCGCGGGCCAAGCTGCGCCGGGGCAAGGGGCGGGCGACCGTTGGCACAGGCGAATTGCAGGCCAAGGTCTTGGAGGCTTTGCCCTATCAGTTGACGGGCGCGCAGACCCGCGCGATTGCCGAGATCGCCGATGATATGGCCGAAGCGCGCCGGATGAACCGGCTGCTTCAGGGGGATGTGGGCGCGGGCAAGACGCTTGTGGCCTTGAAATCACTGTTGATCGCCGTCGAAGCGGGCGGGCAGGGCGTGATGATGGCCCCGACCGAAATTCTGGCGCGCCAGCATTTGCAGGGATTGACCCCCTTGGCCGAGGCGGCGGGCGTGGTGATCGAAATCCTCACGGGCCGCGACAAGGGGGCCGAGCGGCGCGCCAAGCTGGAGGCGCTTGCCCGTGGCGATATCCAGATTCTTGTGGGCACCCATGCGGTGTTTCAGAAGGATGTGGAGTTTTCCGATTTGCGACTGGCCATCGTGGATGAGCAGCACCGCTTTGGTGTGCGGCAGCGGCTTGAACTGGGCAAGAAGGGGGCGCAGGCCGATGTTCTGGTGATGACGGCCACGCCCATTCCGCGCAGCCTGTCGCTGGCGCAATATGGCGATATGGATGTGAGCGTGCTGGACGAAAAGCCGCCCGGGCGCAAACCGATCAAGACCGCGCTTGTGAACATGGCGCGGATGGATGAGGTGGTGGAACACCTGCGCGGTGCGGTGGCCGAAGGGCGGCAGGCCTATTGGGTTTGTCCGCTGGTCGAGGAAAGCGAGGCGGTGGATTTATCGAGCGCGGTGGACCGTTTCAAACGCCTGCGCGCGGGTTTGGGCGAGGGGGTGGTGGGCCTTGTGCATGGCCAGATGCCGCCTGACGAAAAGGACGCGGCCATGGCTGCGTTTCAGAAGGGGGAGACCAGTGTTCTGGTCTCGACCACGGTGATCGAAGTGGGGGTGGATGTGCCCAATGCCTCGATCATGGTGATCGAACGGGCCGAACATTTCGGCCTTGCGCAGTTGCACCAGTTGCGCGGGCGTGTCGGGCGGGGTGAGGCGGCATCGACCTGTTTGCTGATGTATCAAGCGCCGCTGAGCGAGGGTGGCGAAAAACGCCTGACCACCATGCGCGACACCGAGGACGGGTTTCGTATTGCCGAGGTGGACCTTGAGATGCGCGGCGCGGGCGATTTGATCGGCACCGCGCAATCGGGGCTGCCGCGGTTCCGGGTGGCGGATATGGAAAGCCAATCGGCACTGATGGCCGTGGCGCAATCGGATGCCCGGAAACTTTTGGCCGAAGATGCCGATTTGACCAGCGAGCGGGGGCAGGCGGCGCGTGTTCTGCTTTGGCTGATGGAACAGGATCAGGCGATCCGGTTGATTTCGGTTGGTTGACGAGTCGCCTTGTTTTCAAGGCTTTGATCCAGAAAATCCTTAAAAGTTCGCAAATGTTCTGAAAAAGTTCTTGCTTTTTGTTCCGCGAGGTGAGAACAAAGTAGCAACTTAGGAACACGGGATAAGGAGGCCACCATGCTTCGCCAGATCAAGACAGCCGCCCAAAGCTCCTCTGAGACACTGCTCGGGGATTTCATTGGCGCCGCCGCCCTGATGGTAACGCTTGTGGCCGCTCTTTATATTCCGGGTTTCATCTGAGGTTCTGCCTGCGAGGTTTCGCACCTGCCGCCTGCATCCTGTCCCCAACTTTGATGCTTGCGACATAGCCTGTCCCACTGTCCCGCCGGGTTGCCTCATATCCCCGGTTTTGCGGCAGGTCACACGAAGCCGAGCTTTCCCTGCCGCCGCCGCTGGTTCAGCGCGCGGCGGTTTTTTTATGAAATGGAAAGTTTAGGCGCAGGAATGGGCCGCCTTGGCCTGTTCCATGGCTTCGACCGTGGCCTCAAGCGTGAGCAGGATCGAGGCGTGCCGGTTCTTGTAATCGCGCGCCGGGCGCAGCACCTCCAGCCCGTCGAAAGGCGCGGGCGGGGTCGGCCCCTCGGACTTCAGCATCGCCTTGAGGGCATCGCGCGCCTCGGTCACTTGGTCGAGCGTACAGCCGATAATGGCCCCGCCCACCACGCTGGCCGCCGCTTGGCCAAGGGCGCAGGCCTTCACCTCGGCGGCGTAATCGGTGATTTTCTCGCCATCGGTGACCAAGTCCACGGTGACGGTCGAGCCGCAAAGCGGCGCGCGGCGTTTGACCGTGGCCTCGGGCGCATCCAGTCGCCCGTGGTGCGGAATGTCAGCGGCCAGTTCGAGAATTCGGGCCGAATAAAGCTTGATCAGGTCGGTTTCGCCGCTCATGGCTTTCCCTTTCGCGTAACACCCCATAGATAGAGGTCGGATCGGCAGATGCAAAAGGTTTTCATCCATGAATTTCGACGCTTCGACACTAAAGTATGACGAAAAGGGCCTAATTCCGGCGGTGGCGCAGGACCATGAAAGCGGTGAGGTACTGATGGTGGCCTGGATGAATGCCGAGGCGGTCGAGCGGACCTTGGAGACTGGCAAGGTCACGTATTGGAGCCGATCGCGGCAGGCCTTTTGGGTGAAGGGCGAGACGTCCGGGCATATTCAGGAATTGCAAGAGATGCGCGTGGATTGTGACCGCGATTGCCTTTTGCTGCTCATTCGGCAAGTTGGACCGGCCTGCCATACCAACCGGCGGAGCTGTTTTTACACGGCGCTGCGGGATGGCGCGGAGGTTGAGATCATGACCCCGATGGAAGAGTGATCCATGGTGGGGGCACTCCCACACCTGCTAAGAGTATTTCGAGAATAGACCCTTGGAAAAAGAAGAAAACCGTGTAGTGGCGATCTTCTTGCGTTCAGCGCATGATGAGCACCGGTACCCGACAGGAGCGGATCATCTCGGTTGTTGTGGAGCCGATGATCAGTGAGCGCACGCGGCTGTGGCCATAGGCCCCCATGACCAGAAGTTCATGCTCTTCGCGTTGCGTGATCTTGGCCAGCACCTTTTCCGGCTCGCCCTCTTCGTGGATGATTTCGGCCTCGAAGCCACCGGCGTTCAGGGTGGCGGCTGCGGTGTCGAGGGCTTTGCTGATGTCGGTTGTTTCGCGACCGGCGTAGACCAGCGATATGTTCAATCCTGCGAAGAGCGGGTTGCGCGAGATGTAATCCACCGCCTTGAGAGATGAGGGCCCGCCATCGAATGCGACCAGAACACGGCTCGCGGGTTTGAAGGCGCGGTTGGCGATGAAAACCGGTTTGTGGCTGGCGCGCACGATGCGTTCAAGGTTGGAGCCCAGATGCTCGGAGGCGAGGCCCGCCGCCTCGCCGCGCTTGCCGATCACGATCATCTCGCCGGTGCCTTCCTTGGCGGTGATCGTCTCGATCAGGTCGCCTTGGCGCAGGCGGGTTTCAACCGTGATCTCGCCGGTTTTCGTGATCAGCGCCTTGGCGTCTTCGAGGATGGCGCGGCCATGTTCATGGGCCAGCTTGGCGCGTTCGGCATCAAGGTCCGAGAGTTGTTCCAGCAGGCGCGTGCGGGCGCCGAGGCGAATGGCACCCGACAGGTCCTGTTTATCCACCGCGTCACGGCGGCCCATGACGTGGTAGAGTTTCACTTTCCAGTCATTCTTGGCCGCGATCCATGCCGCGTGGTGGCAGACGCTTTCGGAATAGGCCGAGCCGTCGACGAGGGCGATAAGTGTATTGGTTGTCATTGTCTGGCTCTCCCTTAGTGGCCCAGAAGTTCGTCCATTGCGCCGGGCTTGTCGTGAATGGCAAGACGGTCGACGATGGTTTCAGACGCTTCGTTCATGCCGATCAGTTCGACCTCGGCCCCCTCGCGGCGAAATTTGAGCACGGCCATGTCCACTGCCGCAACCGAGGAAATATCCCAGATATGCGCGCGGCTGAGGTCGATTGTGACCTTGTCGGGGGCTTCCTTGAAGTCGAAGGCTTTCATGAAATCCTCGGAGGAGGCGAAGAAAAGCTGCCCTTCGATATGGTAGGTGCGGTGGGTGCCATCACCGGTGATTTCCGAGCGGACGCGGAAAAGCTGTGCGATTTTCCAGGCAAAGAAGATGCCGGAAAGCAGCACGCCGACCAGAACCCCGATGGCGAGGTTATGGGTGTAGATCACGAAGAACACGGTTGCCAGCATGACAATCGAGGAGGAACGCGGATGCTCGCGCAGGTTCTTGATCGAAGACCACGAGAAGGTGCCGATCGAGACCATGATCATGATCGCCACGAGGGCCGCCATGGGAATGATGCCGACGATATCGCCAAGGCCAACCACCATGATCAACAAGAACACCCCGGCGGCGAAACTGGACAACCGTCCGCGACCGCCGGATTTCACGTTGATGATCGACTGGCCGATCATGGCGCAGCCCGCCATGCCGCCGATAAAGCCGGTGGCGGTATTGGCGAGGCCCTGACCGATACATTCCTGATTGCGGTCGGAGGTGGTGTCGGTCAGGTCATCCACGATCTGCTGGGTCATCAGGCTTTCCAGAAGGCCCACGACGGCCACGGCTATGGAATAGGGCAGGATGATTTGCAGCGTTTCGAAGGTGAGCGGGATATCGGGGATCAGGAACACCGGCAGGGTGTCGGGCAATTGGCCCATGTCGCCCACGGTGCGCACGTCCCAGCCCGTGACAACCACGAGTGCTGTGAGCACCACGATGGTAACCAGCGGAGAGGGGATCGCCGTGGTGAGACGTGGAAAGAGGTAGATGATAGCCAGCCCACCGGCCACCAGTGCATAGGTAAGCGCCGGAACCTTGGTGGGGTTGAGTTCGGGGAGTTGGGCGATGAAGATCAGGATTGCCAGTGCGTTGACGAAACCCGTCATCACCGATTTCGACACAAAGCGCATGACATAGCCCAGCCGCAGGAACCCGGCCCCGATTTGCAAAAGACCGGCCAGAACGGTGGCGGCAAGCAGATACTCCAGCCCGTGATCCTTGACCAAGGTGACCATCAGAACAGCCGTGGCGGCGGTCGCCGCCGAGATCATCCCGGGCCGCCCGCCGGTGATGGCGGTAATCACCGCAATCGAGAAGCTGGCGTAGAGGCCGACCTTGGGGTCGACACCTGCGATGATCGAAAAGGCAATTGCCTCGGGGATCAGGGCGAGGGCCACGACGAGGCCCGACAGAAGATCGCCGCGGATGTTATGGGTCCATTGGCGTTGGTATTGCGAAAGAGAGATCATGCAAAGGTCCGGTTGTCTGGGCCGCGCCGCGCGGCGGGCGGTTTGTCGGGTGTCTCGATTGGCGGGGTTTTGACGGGGCGGGCCGTGGCGGCCTGCCCATGGTGTCACCCGAGTGATGTTGTGGTTGTGGCCCCTCTATCGGCACTGGCGGGAAATGCCAAGGTGGGGGACTGGATTTGTCGGCTGTTGTGGCGCGGGCAAGGATTTTGCAAAATCCTTGGGCGCCTTGCCAAACCGGGCCGTCTTCTTGATTGCTGCGAATGATGGGGGTGAACCCCTACTCTACATTCATTCAGCGTTTCGCCCGGGCTTGCCCCGGGCCGCGCCCGACCCTCCCCACGCGAGGGCGCACGGGTGCCGTTATACGCCGAAGCAATGATTTGAGTGCGGCGGCGTCACGTCCCGAATAACTGTTGCAAAGCCCTCCCAGGGTCGGGCGCGGCCCTTCTTATATTTAAGTGTCCGCTCCGTCTCGTATAACTGTCACAGAACCATTTTAAGACTTGATATCAGATCATTCTCCGACAGGCGGCGTCGCAACGGGGAAAATTGTCAGGCGGCAAGCCACTAACCTAAAGCGTCCTGCCTTTAACCTGACACATCAGATAAAGGCAGGACGCGTGCCACACTCATATGTTGCGCTGCGTTCGCCCCAAAGTTGTGACGCAGGTTTTGGGTCGAACGCTTTAGGCTGCGCCCCTCGGGGCCGGAATAGGCCCGTTCCACCTTGGCCACCCGCAACTCGTAGTGGCTGTACCAGCGCTCGATGCCTTGTTTCTGGGCGACAAGGTGTTTGGCCTCGGCCTTCCAGGCTTTGATGCTGTCTTCGCTGTCCCAGTAGGAGACGGTGATGCCGAGGCCGGTGGCGTCGCGGGTGCTTTCGACCCCGAGGCAGCCGGGTTGCGCGAGGGCGAGGGTGTACATCGCCTCGCCCATTTCGGCATAGCCTGCGTCATCATCAGAGAGTTGGTTGGTGAAGATGACCGCGTAATAGGGTGGTTCGGGCGTTTTCGAGAAACGGTCGGTCATGGCATCACAGCTTGCGGATCTTGAGCTTGGTGATCCGATTGTCGGCTTTCTCGATCACCTCGAAGCGGAAGCCGTGGAAGTTGAAGACCTGACTTGTGTCGGGGATCATCTGCGCCTCGTGGATGACCAGACCGGCAATGGTGTTGGCTTCTTCGTCCGGCAGGTTCCAATCGGTGGCGCGGTTGAGGTCGCGGATGGTCATGGCCCCGTCGACGAGGAACTGGTTATCCTCGCTGCGGCGAATGGGGTGATCGGCATCGGGATCGAATTCATCGGTGATTTCGCCGACGATCTCTTCAAGGATGTCTTCCAACGTGATCAGCCCTTGCAGGGTGCCGTATTCATCGACCACCAGCGCGAAATGACTGCGCATGCGCAGGAATTGGCGCATCTGGTCGTCGAGCGTGGTGGTTTCCGGCACGAAATAGGGTTTCATCGCCACGTCGGAGATGTCGAAACTTTCGAGTGCCGCAGTACTGACGGCATCGCCGCCGAGAACCAGCTTGTGCATGGCGCGCAGCAGGTCCTTGGCGTGGACAACGCCGATGATGTTATCAGGATCGTCGCGGTAGACAGGCAGGCGCGTATGATTGGATTGCAGGCATTGATCAAGGATGGCTTGCGGGTCGTCCTCGGCGTTGATCATCTCGATCTGGCTGCGGTGAAGCATGATCTCTTCGACCGCGCGTTCGCCCAGATCAAGCGCCCCGAGGATGCGGTCCCGGTCTTCTTTTTCCACCACCCCTTCGGAGTGGCCCAGATATAGCGCACCGGCGATTTCCTCGCGCACGGCGAGGATGTGGCTATCGGGGTCGGTTTGCACGCCGAAGACGCGCAGCACACCGCGCACCAGCCAGCGCACGGTGCTGACCACGGGCGAAAAGACACGCACCACCATGCCGATCACCGGCGCCACGCGCGAGGCGGCGGGCTCGGCATTGGTGATGGCGTAGGTTTTCGGCAGCACCTCGGCGAAGATCAGGACCAACAGGGTCATCACAAGGGTGGCCAGCGCAACACCGGATTCGCCGAATAGGCGTGTGAACATCGCCGTGGCCAGCGAAGTGGCGAGGATGTTGACGAGGTTGTTGCCAAGCAGGACCGAACCGATCAGGCGTTCGTTGTCCTCGGTGATCTCAAGCGCGCGATTGGCACCTTTGTCGCCCTTGTCGGCGCGGGCGCGCAGCTTGCCGCGAGAGGCCGCGGTCAGGGCGGTTTCACTGCCCGAGAAAAAGCCCGAGAGCACCAAGAGCATGAGGATGGATCCGGCGGTGATCCAAAAGGCGAGATCAAGTGTTGGTGATGCGGCTTCCATGCGGTCAGGCGTCCTTTTATGCAGGGGTGTTATGCGGCGCGCGCTGCGCAGGTTCAAGGGATAGGTTGCGATGCATGTGATGGATTTGGGGCGGATTGAGGCCGCGGTTCTACTGTTTGGCGGGCCATATTCCAACCTTGCGGCGACGCGGACGCTGCTGGATCAGGCCGAGCGGCGCGGCATCGCGCCGGATCATGTGATCTGTACCGGGGATGTCGTGGCCTATTGCGCCGAGGCGGCCGCCTGCGTGGAGGCGGTGCGGCGCGCGGGTTGTGCCGTGGTGGCGGGCAATTGCGAAAAGCAACTGGCAGCGGGCGCGATGGACTGTGGCTGTGGCTTCGAGGAAGGGAGCACCTGTGATCTGCTGTCGGCGGGTTGGTATGCCCATGCGGCCGCGCAGATTGGCCCCGAGGATCGCAGGTGGATGGGCGGTTTGCCGGATGTGGTGGTGTTTGAACAGGCCGGTCGGCGCGTGGCGGTGATCCATGGTGGTGTAACGGATGTGAGCCGGTTCATTTGGCCAACATCGCCAGAGGAGGTTTTTGCCGAGGAGTTGGCCGTGCTACGCTCTGTGGTCGGCCCGGTGGATATGGTTGTGGCCGGGCATTGTGGCTTGGCCTTTGAGCGTCAGGTCGCCGGGGTGACATGGCTCAATGCCGGAGTAATCGGCATGCCGCCGAATGATGGTGCGCCGCAGGTGCGTTTTGCTGTTCTGAAGGGCGGCAAGGCTGTGATCCATGAAATGAACTATAACCATGCGGCCGCCCATGCCGCGATGCAGGCAGCCGGCCTGACGCAGGGATATGACGCGGGGCTTTTGAGCGGTTACTGGCCGTCCGAGGATGTGCTGCCGCCCGAGTTGCGGCGCGTGGTCTTGGCCAGCGGGTGATGCTCTTGCACCAGATCGCGCAGGCGGTCTTCCAGAACATGGGTGTAGATTTCGGTGGTGCCGACATCGGCGTGGCCCAGAAGCGTTTGGATCGCCCGTAGATCGGCACCATTGGCCAGCAGATGCGTGGCGAAGGCATGGCGCAGGGTATGTGGCGTGACCTTGGCAGGCGACACCCCGCCGGCCACGGCGAATTCCTTGATCAGCATATAGAACCTGTGCCGCGTCAGGTGCCCGGCCTTGCCGCGTGAGGGGAACAGAAAGGCCGAGGTGGCTTTGCCGTTTTGGCGAGCCACGTCTTCAGCCGCGTCGCGGGCCTTGATCCATTCGGTGAGTGCCGCGCGCGCGGGTGGCGAGAGTGGCACCATGCGTTCCTTGCCGCCCTTGCCCTTGATAAGCAACAGGTTGGGGTCGCCGCGCGCCGCCGAGACGGGCAGGCCCACCAGTTCCGACACCCGCATGCCGGTGGCATAAAGCAGTTCCATCAGGCAGGTATTGCGCAGCCTGTCGGTCTCGCGCCCGTGGGTGCGGGCTGCGGCAAGCAGGCGGTCGACCTCCTCCTCGCTCAGGGTTTTGGGCAAGCTCTTGTCGCGGCCCGGCCCCTTGATGCGGATGGCGGGGTTATCCTCGCGCAGGCCCTCGTCGAAGGTGAAGCGGTAAAGCTGCTTGATGGCCGAGAGCCGCCTTGCGCGGGTGGATTTGGCCAACCCCTGAGCATCGCAGTGGACAAGGTAGGATTCGATATCCCGCTGCGCGGCATCGGCCAGCGTGACCCCCTCGTTTCCAAGCCAATCGGTGAAATCACCAAGATCGCGGGCGTAGGCGGCCAAAGTGTTCTGCGCCGCGCCCAATTCGGCGGCATGGGCATCGAGAAAGGCCGAAAGCCAGTGCCTGTCGCTGCTCATGGCTCACCGTCGAGAAGCAGGCGTTGCAGGGCGGCGCGGCGTGCGGTGTCTTCCAACCCAACGGCCCGCAGGGTCGATAGAGCGGCGGTCAGGTCGTCGGTGTCGGCAGGGCCGGCCCGGTCGAGTCGTGTGGCGGCGGCGAGGATCGCCTCGCCCAGCTTGCCAGCCTCCAGAAGCGGGGCATCGCGCGGCGCGGGCGCGGTGCTGGAGAAGGCTTTTGCGATGGCTTGCTGTTCCGGTGTTTTGGCCTGATCCACCGAAGGGGTGCCTTGGGCCAGCCCGGCATGGAAGGCCAGCGGGCTTTGCGCGTCGATGCTTTGGGCTGCCGTTTCATAGGCGGGTGAGAGGAGCGCGACTTGCAGCGCCTGTTGCCGGGAGGTGCCGGTGAGTTCGACCTTGGAGAGCGCATCGCCGAACATCTCGGCAAAGACTACGGCCAAGCCTTGGGCGCGCATCTGGGACCAGACGGGTGGCAGGGTGCGCGCAATGTCCTCGGGCGCTTCGCGGGTCAGGGCGCGATCGAAGGCCTGTACCGCCTCGACCCTGTCCCAAACACCGCCAGAGGCGGCGGGCTTTCTGTCGGTGTAAAGTCCAAGAAGGCGGTTGGCGGGCAGGGCGCCGGTACGGGCCAGTCGTTCGGCGGCCTCAAGCTCGGCCTTCCAGCCAGAGGTGCCCCGAAGGTCGGCCATGGCGAAGGCACGCGGCAGGTTGCGTGTGGGCATCGGGCGGCCCACAGCCTCGAAGAGGCGGAAGGTCAGCGGTGTCATATCACCGGGTGGTGCGAGGCTCGGGGCGCCATCCATGACCTCGGGGTCCAAAAACTGCGCTAGAAGTGCGGCCTGCACGGGTGGCAGCAGGTCAAGCGCTTCGGCGGTCTCAAAGGTCAGCGCCGCCGTGTTCCAATCGCCGCTGCGGGCCATGCAGAATATGCGCGCGGCATAATCGGCACTGAGCCGGGGGTCTTGGACGAGGGCGCGGCAGGGGGCATCCTCGGCCCCATCGAGGAGGGCCAGATCGAGCCACTGATCGAAGACCTCGCGGCGCACCGGGCCGGCGCGCTCAAGCAATGCGCGTGCAGGGGCCACGGCGCCATATCGTCTCAATGCTTCGATCCGCGCCTTGAGAACAGGCGCGCCTTCGCCGATGTCGGCGGGCGGTTCGGCCTCGGCCAGCACAAGCGTGTAATATAGCGCCTGTGTCGCTGGCAGGGGCCTGTCGGGCAAGCGCTTGAGCCGGGTCATGATGCGACTGGCCCGGCTTTCCTGCCAAAGTGAGGGGGGAAGACCGGTCGTTGATTGCGGCAAGAGACCGACGGCATCGGGAATCGCTGTATCGAGCGGCATCACGTCGACATCGGGGACATCGACCCCATCGCTGACCGGGGGTTCGCCGGGTGTGGCGGCGCGTGGCTGTGCGACAGTGACCGCTGTTTCCGAATTCAGCCAGTCAATCGCGGACAACGGTTCGTCCTGCGCGTTTGCGGGCCATGCGGCAAGAGCCATGAAAAGAACGGGCTTATTCAGTCTCAAGTAAGATGTCCTGACGAATCTCTTCCGTAGGCGGGGCGAAATCGACGCCGAAAAACGGGCCAAGATAGGCAAAGCCCACGAGTGCAATGAATCCGAGAACCGCAAGATAGATCAGCCATTTGATTAGTCGTAACATTGTTTGCCTGCCCGTTTTCCTTTTTCTTGATAGTGGTTATAGCTGGCCTTTGACGCAAGATCACGTCATTCAGAAGAACAGACTGAAAAATTGGCAGGGGAGCGCCGAAGGTGTCAGACGCCGGGCCTTGGAAACTGAAGAAAACCGTGGTGCTGGTGGGAATGATGGGCGCCGGAAAGACCGCCGTGGGGCGGGTCTTGGCGGCGAAATTGCATGTGCCCTTTCTGGATTCGGACGCGGAGATCGTGACGGCGGCGGCGATGAGTATAGCCGAGATATTCGAACGCGATGGCGAGGCGTTCTTTCGCGACCGCGAGACGCAGGTGATTGATCGCTTGCTGGAGGACGAGCGCGGGATACTGTCCACTGGCGGCGGGGCCTTCATGGCTGAACGCAATCGCAAGCTGATGTCCGAGAAAGGTGTTTCCGTCTGGCTGAAGGCCGATTTGGGGCTTTTGTGGAATCGGGTAAAGCATAAGGATACCAGACCTTTACTGCGCACTTCTAATCCTTATGAAACCCTGCGCGAGCTTTACGAGGCGCGCGGGCCGATCTACCAGCAGGCGGATCTGGCGGTGGAGGCCCGGCCGGAGTACTCGATTGACGATATGGCCGAGAAGGTGCTGGAGGCTTTGACGGCGCGACCGGATGTGTTGGAGGTGGTGACATGATGGAAACGGTGCATGTGCCGCTTGAGGGGCGGGAGTATGATATCCACATCGGTCCCGGTTTGCTGGCTCAGTCTGGCGCGTTGATCGCCCCCTTGTTATCGCGGCCCCGGGTGGCCATCGTGGCCGATGAACACGTCGCCGATCTTCATTTAAGTTCCCTTCTCAAAGGGTTGGAAGCGCAGGGAATTGCCGCCATTCATATGACCCTTCCTCAGGGGGAAGGCACCAAGAGTTGGCCGCATTTCGAGCGGGTGGTCGAATGGCTTTTGGAGCAACAGGTGGAGCGCAAGGACGTGGTGGTTGCGTTCGGCGGCGGTGTGATTGGCGACCTTGTAGGCTTCGCCGCAGCCGTGTTGCGGCGCGGTGTGCGCTTTGTTCAGGTGCCGACAAGCCTTTTGGCGCAGGTGGATAGCTCGGTTGGCGGCAAGACCGGAATCAATGCGCCGCAGGGTAAAAACCTGATCGGCGCCTTTCATCAACCCGGCATGGTTCTGGCTGATACGGAGGTTCTGGGTACGCTGACCGAACGGGATTATCTGGCCGGATACGGTGAGGTCGTGAAGTACGGCCTTTTGGGAGATGTGAAGTTTTTTCAATGGCTTGAGGATAATGCTTCACGTGCCGCAGAGGGCGACATGGAGGCCCGGATCGCGGCCGTGAAACGCTCTGTCGAGATGAAGGCCGAGATCGTGGTGCGCGATGAAACCGAACAGGGTGACAGGGCGCTTTTGAATTTGGGTCATACATTCTGTCACGCCTTGGAGGCCGCGACGGGATATTCTGATCGCTTGCTGCATGGCGAGGGGGTGGCCATTGGGTGTGCGCTGGCCTTTGAGCTGTCATCGCGGATGGGCCTGTGTTCACAGGAGGATCCAAGCCGTGTGCGCGCGCATCTTCGTGACATGAAGATGAAGGTTGATCTATCTGATATTGAAGGTGAATTACCCGATGCCGACCGGCTTCTTGACCTGATGGGACAGGACAAGAAAGTGGTCGATGGCAAGCTGCGATTCATCCTTGCGCGCGGGATTGGCGAGGCCTTCGTGACCTCGGATGTGGACCCCGCCATGGTGCGCGATTTGCTGCAAGAGGGTTTGGACGCGCGCGACTGAGGATTTTCGCACGCGTTCCCCCGATTTCTGTGCAGGACTGTACGAGTCCTGCGAAACTTCATGTCATTCTGTACAGACTGTACGTTTTGCGCGGGGTTTTTGAACAGAATCTTGGACCAGACCGAGGTTGGATGCACAGACCCGGCTTTTCGTTGGCCGGGCGGGCGTTCGTGAAAGGGACTATTCAGGTCCTTGAGAAAGCCTCGTCCGCGAAACGAACTCACAGAGGAAAAATTTTTGAAGTTTGACCTGTGAGATCAAGACACCGCGTAAAGCCGAGGCTCGGGCGATGGCCCGTGGAGGGCCTCAGGCACCCAATCGGGGAGGACCAGCGGGTCCGCCGGATTGTTTGATTGGCGCAAAATCTGGTTGCGCAGGCGTTTGATGCGCTTGGGATTGCGGGAGGTATCGCCAAAGGAGACGTGCCGCAGGGCTTCGACCTGTGCCGCGTCAAGGTCGGGCACATGGGCGTGACGCACAGGCTGTATATACTTCGCATCAAGACCGATGTCGCGCATGAAGGTGCTGATGAAGGTGTCGGCGCCAAGTTTGATCCGCTCGTATTGGCGCATCACGACGTGAAACTCCGGGCGCATGCCTTTGATCCGTGTCTTGAGCGTGTCGAAATCCAGCGAGGCCAGATCAAGCGATTGGCAGAACGTGTCGATGTCGACATTGCTCCAGCCTTCGCGGATCATCTCGCTGTAAAGACTGGTGAGGTAGGTCTCGGGCGTGCGGGAATAGAGCAGGAAGCGGACATCCTCGGGCGGGCGATCCACAGTCAGCGTGTGCAGGCATTGTTCGGCCTGCGGATAGAAGCCCGGATTGGTCACGCCATTTGCAAGGGCTTCGTGCATGGCGGGGCCAAGGCTGGCGGTGTTGGATTGCAGTACGATGCGCGCGCCCGCCTGTTTGGCGGCTTTTGCGATCCGGCGGTTGAGGCGTCGGGGCAGGCCGGGTGGCTCTGCTTCAGGCGTGTGCAATTGCCGAATAATGTTGCGCTGTCGTTTGATCGCCCAAGGGAGTTCCGCATTGACGTAAAATACGCCCTGCGCCCGTATCTCGTCGAGATTTTCGACAAGGTTTCGCTGTAGAAGCGACGACGCCGTCTTGTGGGCGCCCAGATGATATATGTACTGCATAGCCTGCCTGGCGTTTTGTTTTTATGCGCACAGCCTACAATATAACAGCGTTTCTAGCAACCCGCCCACTAGGTTTGGTGCGATTGCGGTGTCGCGCAATCGGCAACTCGGGTGATGATTGGGCCGGAGCATGAGTGGATCAGGTTGCCTTGGGCATGTTCACGCGTTTCGAGAGGTCCTCCACGCTTTCGATGCGCTCGGAGTAGCGGTCGGTGAGGTAGGACGACTGCCCACGTGTCAGGAGGGTGAATTTCACCAGTTCTTCCATCACGTCCACAACGCGGTTGTAGTAAGGGCCGGGTTGCATGCGGCCCGCGTCGTCGAATTCATCCCATGCCTTGGGGACCGAGGATTGGTTGGGGATGGTGATCATCCGCATCCAGCGCCCGAGGACGCGCATTTGGTTCACGGCGTTGAAACTTTGCGATCCGCCGCAGACTTGGGCGATGGCGAGGGTCTTGCCCTGCGTCGGACGTATGCCGCCGATGGGGGCCAGCGGAATCCAGTCCACTTGGGTTTTCATGATGCCGGTCATGGCGCCGTGGCGTTCGGGGCTGATCCAGACCATGCCTTCGGACCACATCACCGCCGCGCGCAATTCGGCCACCTTGGGATGATCAGCCTTGGCATCGTCGGGCAGGGGCAGGCCGGAGGGGTCGAAGGTGCGGGTTTCGGCCCCGAGACGCGTCAGGATGCGCGCGGCTTCCTCGCTCAGGAGGCGTGAGAATGACCGCTCGCGCAGGCTTCCGTAGAGGAGCAGGAACCGCGGCGGGTGTGTGGGGCGG
>DATFKJ010000356.1:0-14249 GCA_035268705.1 Roseovarius sp.
GGTCATGGCGCGGGTCAGTTCGGCCAGCAGCAGGGTCTTGCCCGATCCGGCCTTGCCGACCACGGCCATGGTGCGCTGTTTGCCCTCTTGCGGCGGGGTCAGCGTGCCGTTTTCCAGATCAATTCCCGCCCCGCGCAAGCCGTCGGCGATGCGGTCATGGGCCTCGGCCTGATCGTGCGAGTATGTGGGCAGGGTGTTTGACATGGCGCGGACCCTACAAGGCGTGGTGGGAAGGTGCCAGAGGCAAGCGCGCCAACGTAATCAATGCTGTACTAAAGCGTTCCGCCTTTAACCTGAGACATCAGCTAAAGGCGGAACGCGTGCAACAATTGAGCAGAGCACTGCATTTCGCGAAAATCTGTGTGTCAGGTTTTTCGCGAAACGCTTTAAGAGCGAACGCATAAAGCGCGGAATCAAGGCGCGTAGCGCCGCCGCGCATCGCCGGGCCGCCCCCACGGCACGGCGATTGGGTTGGTCACAGCCCATAGATCAAAAGTTACGCGCCAGTGGTCGGGATAAAGTGCTTTAGCCTCACCGTTGGAACGCCGCACCGCGGCCCGTCAATGCGCGGCTCGTCTTGTGCCTGTGTAAGACCTTAAACATCCCCAAAGAACGCAAACCGCCCGCCACGGGAAACCCGGGCGGGCGGTGCATTCATCAGATGCGAAGCTTAGGCTTTGCCAGCTTCCAGCACATCCTCAACCGTGCGCAAGCCGGGTTTCGGCGATTGCACCAGCACGGCCATGTTACCGGGCTTGTGCTCGTTGCGCAGCATTTGCATGTGGGCCGCCGGAATCTCGTCCCATGGGAAGACATCCGACATGCAGGGATCAAGGCGGCGCTCGATCATCAGCCGGTTGGCCGATGCGGCCTGTTTCAGGTGGGCAAAGTGCGAGCCTTGCAAGCGCTTCTGGTGCATCCACATATACCGCACGTCGAAGGTGCAGTTGAACCCGCTTGTGCCGGCGCAGATTACGACCATGCCGCCCTTTTTCACCACGAGGGTCGAGACCGGGAAGGTCGCCTCGCCGGGGTGTTCGAAGACCATGTCGACGTTCACGCCTTTGCCAGTGATCTCCCAGATGGCCTTGCCGAACTTGCGGGCCTCTTTCAGCCACTCGTTATATTCCGGCGTGTTCACCTTGGGCAGTTGGCCCCAGCAGTTGAACTCTTTGCGGTTGATGACGCCTTTGGCAC
Source organism: Roseovarius sp. (assembly GCA_035268705.1). GTDB lineage: Bacteria > Pseudomonadota > Alphaproteobacteria > Rhodobacterales > Rhodobacteraceae > Roseovarius. The sequence continues at coordinate 1,198 of DATFKJ010000356.1, forward strand.
CTTGGTCCATCACGAACTGACGCTTGGATTCATCCGAGATCACGCCGATGGCATTGGCCCCAGCGGTATTGGCCAATTGGATCGCGTAGGAGCCAAGGCCCCCCGAGGCGCCCCAGACCAGCACGTTCTGGCCGGGCTTCAACTCATGCGGCGGGTGGCCGAAAAGCATCCGGTATGCGGTGGCCAATGTCAGGGTATAGCAGGCCGATTCTTCCCACGTCAGGTGCTTGGGGCGCGGCATAAGCTGTTGGGCCTGAACCTTGGTGAACTGCGAGAACGAGCCATCGGGCGTTTCATAGCCCCAGATGCGCTGCGTCGGGGACATCATCGGATCACCGCCGTTGCAATCTTCGTCGTTGCCGTCGTCCTGGTTGCAGTGGATGACCACCTCGTCGCCGACTTTCCAGTTTTTCACGGCAGAGCCGACTTTCCAGACGATGCCCGCCGCGTCCGAGCCTGCGATGTGGTAGGGCGCACCGTGGCCGTCGAAGGGGCTGATCGGCTCGCCAAGTCCGGCCCAGACGCCGTTATAGTTGACGCCTGCGGCCATCACCAGAACGAGCACCTCGTTACTGTCGATTTCCCACGTGTCGACAACTTCGACCTCGAAGCTCTTGTCAGGGTCGCCGTGACGTTCGCGGCGGATCGCCCATGCGTACATCTGCTTGGGCACATGGCCCAAGGGCGGCATTTCACCGATCTCGTAGAGATCTTTTTCGGGCGCGTCATAGGGCGCAATGCCAGTGTCGGTATCCAGAGCCATTCTCAGCCTCCTAAAATCATCCATTTGCCGCAATGCAGAATCGCGGTGATGTCCCGGAAATACAATTCAGCACGCAACAATGCAATGCCAATAGGTACGTTTTTGTAATTTTATAACCGCGCGGGCGCAGAAACCTCAGGCATTACACGCTGCGATTGCGAAATAAATGGGCGATTGACCTTGCATAATACTCCACGATGTCGCGTTCATCGGGGCTGATAGCGATCATGCCCTCTTGCTCCGTGACAAGGTCGCGCTTGCGCAGGTTTCGCAGGCCCACCTCCACCGCATAATGCAAATCACCGCGCGGCAGGTGGACATGCGCCTCCGGCAAGCCCTTCACAATCTGCCCCACACGCGCCTCAAGGTCTGACTGTGTCAGCGGCCCGTCGGCCTCAAGCAAGGCGCGCGCCACCAGGGGAACGGGCAGCACCGGCACCTCCTCGCCAATGCGTTCCATAAGCAGACGGGCCAGATCCTTGACAAGGCTGGCGGGGTGCTGCGCCTCGAACGCCTTGAGCGAGACCGGCGCGCCGAAACTGGCCGCGGCATAGCCGTGCCTGTGATAGCGCCCGGTGATCCGAAGCCAGAACTGTTTGAGGACGAAACGCGCCACCACCGAGATACGCGCCCGAAACCGCCGCTCACCCGCCTTTCCGGCGGCCACAAGGATACGGTCCTCGAACACCCTGTCATAGTTCAAGGCGACGGGAACAAAGACAACATCGCGGTCCGTATTGGCGCGTTCTTCGACGATATACTTCAGCAGGCCCAGCTTGGGCGGGGCCAGCCCGCCATCAAGGCTCAGACCGCCTTCGGGGAAAACGGCCTGCGTGACCCCGCCATCGGTGGCCATACCAACATAACGCGCCAAAATCCTGCGATAGAGGTCATTGCGCGATTTGCGGCGAATGAAATAGGCGCCCATGGACCGGATCAACCGCGACAGCGGCCAAACCCGCGCCCATTCGCCCACCGCGTAACTGAGCGCCGAACGTTCGGCGGCCAACCACGTCACCAGCACGTAATCCATGTTCGAACGGTGGTTCATCACGAAAATCACCGTGGCCTCCGGGTCGACCTTGGACAGCGAAGCCTCATCAAAATGCCCAAGCCGCACGCGATACAGGCTACGCGAGAGGAATTTCGCCGCCTTGATGGCAAAGCCGAAATAGGCGGTTGCGGAAAACCCAGGCACGATTTCGCGGGCATACCGCTTGGCCTTTTCAAAGGCCACGTTTTCGGGAATGCCCTCGGCCTTGGCATGTTCGGCCACCGCCTGACTGACCTCGGGGTCATAGATCAGGCGCTGGATCATGTCATACCGACGGGCCAGCTTGAACGGCTCGATCGGGCGTTCCAGACGGGTATTCAGCTTCGCCACCGCACGTTCCATCCGGCGGCGGAAAAACCACCGGACCGACGGAAACAGGAAATGCGATGCAAAGGTGACTGCCGCGAACGCCACAAGAAGAATCAGTGCCCAAAGCGGCATTTCCACCAATTTGCCCATGCTGACAGCAATACAGGGTTTGACGGCGCGGTAAATGGCCCCATGCCGCGATGCAGCGAATTGACAGCGCCATAATCTTCCAGATACATATCTTGGAACGTAACAAAATTGCGCAACTTGATTCACGAGGCCCGCACATGTCGCAGACGCAGAATGAGACCCAGAAAGATCGCCCTTGGCTGATCCGGACCTACGCGGGCCACTCCACCGCCAAAGCCTCGAATGCGCTCTATCGTTCAAACCTTGCGCGCGGGCAAACCGGCCTTTCGGTCGCCTTCGACCTGCCGACCCAGACAGGATATGACAGTGATCATATCCTGAGCAAAGGCGAAGTAGGCAAGGTGGGCGTGCCGGTCTGCCATCTGGGCGATATGCGCACGTTGTTTGACGAGATCCCGCTGGAGCAGATGAACACCTCCATGACGATCAACGCCACCGCGCCGTGGCTCTTGTCGCTTTATATCGCCGTGGCCGAGGAACAGGGCGCCGATAGCAGCAAACTGCAAGGCACGGTGCAGAATGATCTGATCAAGGAATATCTGTCGCGCGGCACCTATATCTGCCCGCCGAAACCCTCGCTCAAGCTGATCGGGGATGTGGCCGAATATTGCTATACCAATATTCCCAAGTGGAACCCGATGAACGTCTGCTCCTATCACCTGCAAGAGGCCGGCGCGACGCCCGAACAGGAACTGGCCTTTGCGCTGGCCACCGCCACCGCCGTGTTGGACGAGCTCAAGCCGCGCGTCCCGGCCGAGGATTTCCCGCGCCTTGTGGGGCGAATTTCCTTTTTCGTGAATGCGGGCATCCGCTTTGTCACCGAGATGTGCAAGATGCGCGCCTTTGTGGACCTCTGGGATGAAATTTGCGCCGAACGCTACGGCGTCGAAGACCCCAAGTACCGCCGCTTCCGCTATGGGGTGCAGGTGAACTCCCTCGGCCTGACCGAACAACAGCCGGAAAACAACGTCTACCGCATCCTGATTGAAATGCTGGCGGTAACCCTGTCGAAAAAGGCCCGCGCCCGCGCGGTGCAATTGCCCGCATGGAACGAGGCGCTTGGCCTGCCCCGCCCGTGGGATCAGCAATGGTCGATGCGGATGCAGCAGATCTTGGCCTATGAGACCGACCTTCTGGAATTCGACGACCTGTTCGATGAAAACCCGGCAGTGGATGCCAAAGTTGAACACCTCAAAGACGGCGCGCGCCACGAGCTGGCCAATATCGACAGCATGGGTGGCGCGGTGGACGCGATCGAATACATGAAATCGCGTCTGGTGGATTCCAACGCCGAACGCCTGAACAAGATCGAACGTAACGAAACCGTCGTGGTCGGTGTCAATAAATGGACCGAAGGGGAGCCTTCGCCGCTGATGGGCGAAGATGGCGGCATCATGGTCGTCGATCCAACCGTGGAGGCCGAACAGATCGACCGCCTGAATGCATGGCGTACTGAGCGTGACGACGCCGCGGTGAAAGAGGCACTCGCCGAATTGCGCGCTGCCGCCGCCGAGGGCCGCAATGTCATGCCCGCCTCGATCAAGGCCGCCAAGGCCGGTGTCACGACCGGCGAATGGGCCGCGCAAATGCGCAGCGTCCATGGCGAATACCGTGGCCCTACCGGCGTATCGGGCAGCCCCTCGAACAAGACCGAAGGTCTGGACGATATCCGCGATGCGGTGGATGCGGTCTCCGACAAACTGGGCCGCCGGTTGAAGTTCCTCGTGGGCAAGCCGGGGCTGGATGGCCACTCCAACGGGGCGGAACAAATCGCCTTCCGCGCCCGCGATTGCGGAATGGATATTTCCTATGACGGTATCCGCCTGACGCCCGAGGAACTGGTCAAGGCCGCGCTGGAAGACGAGGCGCATGTGGTTGGCCTCTCCATCCTCTCGGGCAGCCACATCCCGCTGGTCGAAGACCTCATGAAGCGCATGCGCGAGGCGGGGCTGGGCGACGTGCCGGTGATCGTCGGCGGCATCATCCCCGATGAAGACGCCAAGCGCTTGCGCGATATGGGCGTCGCCCGTGTCTATACCCCAAAGGATTTCGAGTTGAACACGATCATGATGGATATCGTGACGCTCGCCGATCCCAAGGCCGTGGCCGCCGAATGACACGGCCCGCCACCTAACAGCCGGAACTACAAAGGCCCACGGGGTACCCCGTGGGCCTGTTGCTCTTCACGGCTGGGCAAAAATCATTCGCTTTGCGCGGCCTCGATCCTTTTGCTGATCCTGTCGCTGAGCGCCTTGTCGGTTTCCGCAGCCTTGCCGATGGCGACATAGGTTTTTGCATCCATCTCGGTTACATCGTTCACCGCCGCGACCACCGCGTCGTTGGCCTCATCGACCAAGGCTTGGCGTGCCTCTTCATCCTCTTCCTCGGCGATCTTCGGCATATAGTCGGCGCGTACTTGCGACACCGCCAGGAAGGCCGCCACGAAATCGTCAACTTGAGTATCCGTCACGTCTTCCGGGACAATCTGGGGCAGGCTATCTTGGGCGGTGTCTTGTGCCGCGCTTTCCGAGGTCTCGGCGGCCTCCTGCGCAAGGACCGGCGTGGCAAAGCTGAGCGACAGGGCCGCGAGGGTGGCGGCCATTGGGGTTTTGAAAGTCAAATCGTTCTCCGTCTGGCTTGGCATGCCGGAGCATTGTGCCCCGACGTCCTCCCTCACGTGGCCTGCCGGCAGGCGGGATGCAACCGGCACGGCGGAAAAATGCCAAGATGCGCACAGCGCACGCCCTGTTAACATGATCGCACCGGCGCAAACGCACCGACGCAATACCGACGTTTTGCAGACGCGATGCCGAAAGCGGTTTTTTCGTGGTTTCAGATAGTTAACCTCGATTCGCGCCGACCCTCTGGCAAACCGCCGCGCGGCCCTTTACCCTTTTTCAAAGACTCACAGGCGGGATGCCCCATGACCGATATCACAATTCGCCCCATCGACTTGGATGACCGCGCCGAATGGGCCGCGCTTTGGATGGCCTATCTGGAATTCTACGAAACCAGCGTGCCCGAGGCCGTCTATGACGCCACCTTCGCACGCCTATGCTCGGATGATCATCCCGATCAATGCGGCTTTCTGGCGGTGCAGGATGGACGCCCCATAGGCCTTGTCCACTACATCTATCACCCGCACAACTGGCGGCTTGAGAAGGTCTGTTACCTTCAAGATCTCTATGCCGACCCATCGGTGCGCGGCACTGGCGTTGGCCGCAAATTGATCGAAGCGGTCTATGCGCAAGCCGATACCGATGGCTGCCCTGCGGTCTATTGGCTGACCCAAGACTTCAATGCCGAGGCCCGCAAGCTTTATGACCGCGTGGGTGTTCTGACACCTTTCATCAAATACGCTCGGCCATGACGATTCATATCGGGGCAAAACCGGGCCAGATCGCCGAAACCGTGCTGATGCCGGGTGATCCCAAACGCGCCGAATGGGCGGCGCAGACATTTTTGGACGCGCCGGAATTGGTCAATGATGTCAGGGGGATGCTGGGCTATACAGGAACATGGCGAGGCAACCGCGTCACGATCCACGGCAGCGGCATGGGCATGCCCAGCCTGTCGATCTATGCCAACGAGTTGATCCGCGATCATGGCGTCAAAACCCTGATCCGCATCGGCAGTTGCGGCGCGATGCAGGCGCATGTGGCCCTGCGCGATGTCGTTATCGCGATGACCGCCAGCAGCATCTCGACCCCTTCCAGCACCATCCTGCGCGAGGTGAATTTCGCCCCCTGCGCCGATTGGGGGCTTCTTCAGGGCGCCGTGACGGCGGCCAAGTCACGCGGTCTTTCCCCGCATATCGGTGGCATTTATTCCTCCGACACCTTCTATGACGAACGCCCCGACCTGACCGAGCAGATGACCCGCCACGGCACGCTCGCGGTCGAGATGGAAGCCGCCGAACTTTACACCCTCGCCGCCCGCCACGGCGCGCGGGCCTTGGCCGTCCTGACGGTGAGCGACCACCTGATGACAGGCGAGGCACTCGACGCCCAAGCGCGCGAAAACAGCTTTGGCGATATGATCGAGATCGCATTGGAAGCTGCATTTTCAGACTGATTACCGCTGGAAATTGAGTATTTTAACCAAGAAGAAGCAGGTTTTTTCTTGGCCCAAATACCCTAAAGCGTTCCGCCTTTTACCTGAGATATCAGCCAAAGGCGGAACGCGTGCAACGATTGAGCATTGCGCTGCATTTCGCGAAAATCTGTGATTCAGGTTTTTCGCGAAACGCTTTAGCGGAGTCGCCCGAAGGGCGGCGGGGGCAAAGCCCCCAAACCCTCACTCGCCCAAAAGCTCGTTCAGCGCCAGTGCCATCACTTCGGCCGACTGCATCATATCCTCGATGCCCACCCATTCATCAGGCTTATGCGCAAGGTCCAGAACCCCCGGCCCATAGGCGATGCAGTTCTTCAGCCGCCCAATGCGGTCGATGTGTTTCTGGTCATAGGTTCCGGGGCTGACCACATAGTCGGCCTCGCGACCCATTACCCTTTCCACTGCCCGCGATACGGCCCCCACCACCGGCGCGTCGCGATCGGTCATGGTGGGCAGAACGCGAAAGAGCTCCTTGATTTCATAGTCAAACCCGGGCCGTCCTTCGCGCACACGTTCCAGCACGGCATGGATTTCCGCCTGCACCTCGTCGATGTTTTCCTCGATCAGGAACCGCCGGTCGATCACCATGCGGCAGCGGTCGGGCACACAGGCCGACGGCATGCCGGTATAGCCCGCCTCTTGTTCAGATTCCCCGCCGTGGATGGAGTTGATGTTGAGCGTCGATTGCCGCGCGCCTTCAGGCACCACAGGCATTTCGGTGCGTTTCTCGGCCAGTGCCGGGAAAAGGCTGTCTTCCATTTCAGCCATCACCGCGCCCATATGGCGCACCGCGCAATCCCCAAGAAAGGGCATGGAGCCATGGGCGATCTCGCCCTTGGTTTCCACCTCGGCCCACCAGACGCCACGATGGCCAAGGCAGATGCGATCCTTGTTCAACGGCTCTGGGATGATGACATGCTGCACCCGTGCGAAATATCCCTTCTCGGCCAGATAGGCCACACCACCGAAGCCACCCGATTCCTCATCCGCCGTGCCGCTGATCTCAATCGCGCCCACATAGTCAGGGCAAGCGGCGATAAAGGCCTCGGCGGCAATGATCGAGGCGGCCAGCCCGCCCTTCATATCGCAGGCCCCGCGGCCATAGATCCGGCCCTCTTTCACCTCGCCGCCGAAGGGCTCGGTTGTCCAGCCATGGCCCACCTCGACCACGTCGATATGGCTGTTGAAATGCACGCATTGGCCGGGGGCTTTCCCCTCGCGCCGGGCCAAGATGTTCCAGCGCGGGTGCTTGTCGCTATCGCCAATGGCCCCTTCGGCGCGGATAAGCTCGGTATGAAACCCGGCACGCAGCAAGCGACGGTCAAGGTAGTCGCATATCTCGCGGTAATTGGCCCCCGGCGGATTAAGCGTTGGAATGCGGATCAAATCTTGTGTGAGCGTGACCAGATCCTCGCGCCGCGCGGCGATTTCATCATGCAGTCGCGCGGAGATATCCATGACCTACCCCTCGTTGTCTTCGCCCAGTTTGGGCGATGGGCGGGTGAGGTTCAGATCGGCGTCCGAAAACCGGAACGGGGAGCGCACACCGGGCACACCATCCAGATCAACGCGCATGTTGCGGGCTTTGACCTGCGGGTCGTCAAAAACCTCCGCCAGATCGTTGATCGGCCCGGCAGGTACGCCGTTGGCCTCGCAGGCTGCCAGAAGGTCAGTTTTGGTGAAGGCGCTGGTACGGGCCGTTAACAGCTTATCAAGGCTTTCCCGGTTGGATACACGGGCGGGATTTGTCGCATAGTCTTCCTGCGCGGCCAGTTCGGCACAGCCCAGAAGATCGCACAAGCGCGCGAATTGCCCATCGTTGCCAATGGCGATGATGATATGCCCATCGGCGCAATCGAAGACCTGATAGGGCGAAAGATTTGGATGGAAATTGCCCAATCGTCCCGGTGCGGTTCCGGTCGAAAGGTAATTCATTGCTTGGTTGGCGCTGACGGAAACCGCCACGTCCAGCAGCGCCATGTCGATATGCTGCCCCTGCCCCGTTGCATGGCGTTGGTGCAGGGCGGCCAGAATGGCGGTGGACGCATAGACGCCGGTGAAAACATCGGTGATCGCCACGCCCACCTTGGTGGGTTGGCCTTGTGGGTCGCCGGTGATTGACATCAGCCCCGACATGCCTTGGATGATGTAATCATATCCCGCCCGGTGGGCATATGGCCCGTCCTGCCCGAAGCCGGTGATCGAGCAATAGATCAGGCCGGGGTTGATTTGGCTCAAGCTGTCGTAATCCAGCCCGTATTTCGCAAGCCCGCCCAGCTTGAAGTTCTCGATCACCACGTCGGCCTCTTGCACCATGGCGCGGACCTGTTCCTGTCCTTCAGGCGTGCGAAAATCCACTGTCACGCTGGACTTTCCACGGTTACAGCCGTGGAAATAGGCGGCCGAACGGTCGCCTTCACGTTCGATGAAAGGTGGACCCCAGTTTCGGGTGTCGTCCCCCGCCGGGCTTTCGACCTTGATCACTTCGGCCCCGAGATCGGCCAGCGTCTGGCCGGCCCAAGGGCCGGCCAGAATACGGGCCAGTTCGATGACCTTGAGGCCGGAAAGGGGTGTCGTCATTCCTTGGCGAGCTCCGCCTCGACGATTTCCTTGAGGTCAGCGTAGGACATGTTGGAATGCTGCGTCCCGTTGATCATCAGCGTCGGGGTCGAGTTGATGTCATCGGCCTCGGCATTATTCTGGAACCACGCAAGAAGAGCGGTCGCCTTGTCCTTGTCCTGCAGACATTGTTCCACCTGATCCTCGCTCAGACCGGCGGTTTTACCGATCTTGCGCAGGTTGTTTCCAATCTCAACCGGGTCGCCGTTGCCGATCCAGTCACGTTGCTGCTTGTAGAGCATATCGGTGATACCGAAAAACCGCTCTTCTCCGCCACAACGGGCAACCATCGACGCCCAAAGGCCGAAACGGTCGAAGTAAACGTCGCGATAGATCAGTCGCACATCGCCGCTTTCGATATACTCGGCCTTCAATTCCTTGCCCGGCCCATTGTGGAACGTCGCACAATGCGGACAAGTGAACGAGGCGTATTCAATCACGGTCACCGGCGCATCTTCGGCCCCGAGGGTCATTTCGACGATACCCGAGGTGTCGACCTCGCTTCCGTTTTCCTGTGCGGTGGCCGCCCCCAGAGATACGCCCGGCGAAGTGGCCGGGGTGCTGGCCAGCCAATAGGCCGCGCCTGCGACGATGGCGAGGGCCGCGGCCCCAATGAGGAGTTTGCGTTGCATGTGCTTCCCTTTTGTCAGCGTTTTGTCTTGGATAGTACGTTCTGGCCCAGCGCTTCAAGCGCATCGCGAAGTCCCGTATCGCCCACGGGCGCGGCCAGTTCACTGGCCGTTTTTGTTACGGCGGGGTCTGGAGCGGCGGGCACCTGTGTCTTTGGTCGATGATCGAAACTGGCCTGACCCTCGGAAAAACCGATCGGCGCAGTTTGCGTGATGCGGATGCGTGAAATGGCATTATAGCCGTAGACGCCATTGACCTTTTCGCGCAGCTGTTCCTTTTGCATCTCCAGCATCGGCGCCTGCGCGCCCGTGGTCAATATCGTCAAAGTGGCGCCGAACCCCTCACGACCATATTTCACATCCACGGGCCGGGCGATGGCGGCCACGTCTTCGCCAACGATTTCGGGCCAGTGGGTCAAAAGCCGCGATTGTGCAAAGCCACGGGTTTCCGAGGCCCGGCGGATGCGGTCCTGCAACAGCTTCGCGGTGCGTTTGAAACCACGGGTGGTGGAATCGCGGCGGGACATGGTGGACTCCTGTACTTGAGCCCTATCTTAGGGCATGTGACAGGCCATGCCAGCCCATAAGGGACGATAAGGGATAACACATGCGTGACGCCGCTTTGGATGTGCCGAAAGCCGCCGATTTGCTGGCATGGTATGACCATCATGCCCGCGACCTGCCGTGGCGGGTTTCCCCCGGCGACCGGGCGGCTGGGGTGGTGCCTGACCCTTATCGCGTGTGGCTCTCAGAGGTGATGTTGCAGCAAACCACGGTGGCCGCTGTCAAAAGCTATTTTGAGCGGTTCACGACGCTTTGGCCCACTGTAAATGACTTGGCCGAAGCCCAGGACGCGCAAGTGCTGGGCGAATGGGCCGGGCTTGGCTATTACGCCCGGGCGCGCAACTTGCTGAAGTGCGCGCGGGTGGTAGCCAAGGAGCATAACGGCACGTTTCCCACCACGCGTGAGGGGCTTTTGGCCCTGCCCGGCATCGGGCCTTACACCGCCGCCGCGATCTCGGCCATTGCCTATGACGCGCCAGAGGTGGTCGTGGACGGCAACGTCGAACGGGTCATGGCGCGGCTGCACGACATCCGCACCCCCCTCCCCGCTGCCAAACCGGAATTGACCAAGGCCGCCGCCACCCTCACACCACAAAACCGCCCCGGCGACTATGCGCAAGCGGTGATGGATCTGGGCGCGACGGTCTGCGCGCCGAAAAACCCTGCCTGCGGCATTTGTCCGTGGATGGGGGCATGCGCCGCCCGCGCCGCCGGGGTGCAGGCGGACTTGCCATTAAAGACACCGAAGAAGCCCAAACCCACGCGGCTTGGCATCGCCTATGTGGCACAGCGCGACGATGGGGCGTTTCTTTTGGAAACCCGACCCGACAAGGGGCTTTTGGGTGGCATGCTGGGCTGGCCCGGGAGTGATTGGGGCGAAGACCCTGCCCCCAACCCGCCGCTTGAGGCCGATTGGCAAGACCTTGGTGAGGAAGCGCGTCACACCTTCACGCATTTCCACCTGCGCCTTGCCGTGTTGGTAGCGCATGTTTCGCAGGAGGCCCAACCCGTGCGCGGTGAATTCATATCCAAATCCACCTTTCGGCCCTCGGATTTACCCACCGTCATGCGCAAGGTATTTGACCTTGCGCAAGGCGCACTGGCAAAAGGTGACGCAGGTTAACCCCAGTTTTCAGTATTCCCCGTCGGAGAACACCCCATGATCGCCCCCGCCCAAGTCGCCAAGTTCCGCAATGCCGTTCCGTTCTGGATGTCGCTCTTGCTGGTCCCCGTGGCCATCCTTGGCGCGCTCAAGGGCGGCTGGACCGTGGTGCTTTTGCCGGTGATGACGTGGTACCTGTTTTCGATCCTCGATGCCTTTCTGGGCCTCAACCTTGAAAACGCCGATCTGGAAACCGGCGAGGATCAACTCAAATGGTACAAGGCGATTACCCTTCTCTGGGCACCGATCCAGTTTTCCTTGCTCTTCTGGATGGTCTGGTACGTGCCGGGGGCCGAGCATCTGTCGGCCTTGGAAAAGATCGTGCTGTTTTTCGGGGTGGGCGTGATTACCGGCACGGTGGGCATCGTCTATTCGCATGAATTGATGCACCAAAAGGACAAGGGCGAGCGTTGGTTGGCCGATGGTTTGCTTTCCATGGTGCTCTATTCGCATTTCCATACCGAGCATTTGCAGGTGCATCATCGGTACGTCGGCACGCCGCGCGATGCCGTGACCGCGCGCTATAACGAAGGCTTCCACCGCTATTTTGCGCGGGTGCTGGGCGAAACCTATGCCTCGGCCTTCAAGGCGGAAAAGGCGATGCTGGCGCGCAAGGGGTTGCCGTGGTGGCACCACACGAACCCCTTCTGGAAATACTGGGCACTTGATCTTTACATGATCGTGCTGGCGGTGCTGCTGGGCGGCTGGATCGGGCTGCTCCTGTTCATCTGGCAGGCGTTCGTGTCGATCTGGCAGTTGGAGTTGACCAACTACGTCGAACACTACGGATTGACCCGCAAGCATCTGGGTGATGGCAAATACGAACACGTCAAACCGCGCCACAGTTGGAACGCGGCGCATAAGGCCTCCAATTGGTTGCTGATCAACCTGCAACGCCACTCGGACCACCACTACAAGCCCGACAGGCGTTTCCCGCTTTTGCAGAACTATACCGAGGCCGAGGCACCGCAACTGCCCTATGGCTATCCTGTGATGACCATGGCGGCGATGGTGCCGCCCATCTGGCGGCGCGTGATGAACCCCCGCGTGCGCAAATGGCGCAAGATGTATTACCCCGAGGTGAACGACTGGAAACCTTACATCAAGGGCCAAACGCCGATGCCGCGCGGGGCGTCTTAAAACAGGCCAACGGTTGTGGAACGGTGCGCAATGAATGCGCACCCTACGGCATCATCGACCGTCGCGCGCTTCAAAAACTCAGCGTCGCGTTCACCGCGCGTTTCCATGCGTCGTATTTGCGAGCGCGGGTCTCGTCATCCATGTCGGGCGTGAACTTACGATCAAGCGCCCATGTCTGGGCGAACTCCTCAAGCCCCGGGTAAAGACCTACCTGCATCCCGGCTAGCCACGCCGCGCCAAGCGCCGTGGTCTCCAGAACCTCGGGCCGGTCCACCGGCGCGTCGATGATATCCGACAGGAACTGCATCGCCCAATCGCTGGCGCTCATGCCGCCGTCCACCCTAAGCACGGCATCCGCGCCATGGCCGGCCCAATCGTCGCGCATCGCCTGCAAGAGATCACGGGTCTGGAAGCCCACGCTTTCAAGCGCCGCGCGCGCGAATTCCTCGGGTCGCGAATTGCGCGTGAGGCCAAAGATCGCGCCCCGGCACTCGGGCCGCCAATAGGGCGCGCCAAGGCCGGTGAAAGCAGGCACGAGGATGACATTCT
>DATFKJ010000357.1:0-4989 GCA_035268705.1 Roseovarius sp.
AAGCTGGGCATCAGAACCACACCGGGGGCGATATAGGCCGATTTGCGCACCACGCAGTTGGGCACGGCGCGGAAGCCTGCGGCGGTCCATTCGGAATCGCCCCAGCCTTTGAACTTGCTGTCGACCTTGTCCCACCAGCCAGCGCCCTGCGGGCCGCCGTCCTGCAGTTCCATGTCCTTGATGCGGAAGCCCAGAAGGACGGCTTTCTTGGCCCATTGGTTGACGTGCCAATCGCCGTTTTCCTGACGTTCTGCAACACGCAGTTTGCCGCTGTCGAGGGCGTTCAGGGTGTCTTCGATGGCGTCGCGGGTTTCGCCGCCGGTACTGGGCGTGATGGTGTCACGGATTTCCCATGCGGCCTCGATGGCGGTTTCAAGCTGTGCGTTGGACATTGCGGTCTCTCCCTCGGGTCGGGTTGTTTGGCTTTGCATGGCCTATAAGGGGCCGGGGCGCGGGGTGCAATGCGACGCGGCGCGCGGCAAAGGCGGCAAATTCTGGCAGGAGGTCATGACGCCAATGGATCAGGGGCGATATTGCCGCCACAGATCAGCACTGCCACGCGTTCAGTCTTGTGCGGCACGTAGGCCCCGGACATCAGAGCCGCCAGCGCCGTGGCCCCTGCGGGTTCCACCAATTGCCGCGTCTCGCGCCAAAGCGCCTCTTGCGCCAGCGTGATGTCGCGGTCGCGCACCGTGACGCTTTCGATCCCCTGTGCGCGGGCCAGATCAAAGCAAATCCGCCCTATGCGCCGCGCGCCGAGGGCATTGGCGGCCACGCCCGACACCTCGACATCCACCGGCTCTCCGGCGGCAAGGGCCGCGTTCAGGGCGCAGGCGCGTTCGGGTTCCACGGCCACCACCTTGCGCGCGCCCGAAAGCCAGCCAAGCGCCCCCGCGATCAAGCCACCGCCGCCCACGGCAATCAGCACCGTATCGGCCTGCAAGTCCTGATCCTCCCATTCGGCCATGCAGGTGCCTTGTCCTGCCACGGTGGCGGGCGCATCATAGGCGTGGATTTCCATGGCCCCCGTCGCCTCGCGCCATTCGGCGGCGCGGGCAGCCGCCTCGGCATAAGCCCCCTTGACCACCTGCAATTCGGCGCCCGTCGAGCGGATCAACTCCATCTTGGCGGGGCCTGCGATTTCAGGGACATAGATGCGCGCCCGATGGCGCAGCGTAGCCGCGGCATAGGCCACCGCCGCGCCGTGATTGCCGCCCGAGGCGGCGACGACACCACCCTCCGGCACCGGCTGGCTTAGCAGCGTATTGAAGGCCCCGCGCGCCTTGAAGCTGCCGGTGTGTTGCATCTGTTCGAACTTCACCTCGACCGGGAAACCCAAGCCGAAACCCTGAAACTTACCGACCGGTGTACACCGGACATAGGGCGCAATCCGGCCCCGGGCGGCGAAAATCTCATCCTTGGCTGGCATCTTGCCTCTCCTTGTCTATGGTCAACTCTGCCCCGAGGCGATACGCCTTGACGCATGGACCATACGAAGGACGCGCCCGCGATGAAAGACGAACGCAACAGTCAGTTCAGAGACGCCCACTCCGATATCAATACAGCCGAGCAGATTCCCGACACCCCACAGACCCGCGCGCCCGCCTACCGGCTGGCCTTTGCGGATCCGGATTTCCTGTGCCGGGACGAATTGCGCCCCGTGCGCCTGCAACTGGAACTGCTCAAACCCGAGATGATTCTCAATGAACGCGGCATCGAAAGCACCGTGGTCATGTTCGGCGGGGCGCGCATCCCGGAGCCATCCAAGAAAGACAGCGCGCGCACGGAAACATTGGCGGATTTGTCCAAATTCTACGACGAGGCGCGGGAGTTTGCCCGGTTGATGACGGAGAAATCCATGTCCACCTATGGACGGGAATACGTCATCGCGACCGGCGGCGGGCCGGGCGTGATGGAGGCGGGCAACCGTGGCGCGGTGGATGCCGGCGGCTCGTCCATCGGCCTCAATATCGTGCTACCGCATGAGCAGGCCCCGAACGAATACGTGACACCGGGGCTATGCTTCAACTTCCACTACTTCGGCATCCGCAAGATGCATTTCCTGATGCGGGCCAAGGCGGTGTGCTGTTTCCCCGGCGGGTTTGGCACGCTGGATGAATTGTTCGAGGCGCTGACCCTGATTCAGACCGACCGGATGAACCCGGTGCCCTTCCTGCTGTTTGGCGAGCCCTTCTGGCGCAAGATCATCAACTGGGAGGCGCTGGCCGAAGCCGGAACGATCTCCAAGGAAGACCTCAATCTTTTCCGCTTTGTTGAGACCGCGCAAGAGGCCGTGCAGATTATCAACGATTGGCACGCCGAGCAAGATTGAGGCGCGGGGTCACTCGCCCGCATAGGCACACAGGGCATGCACGTCCATGCCGAGCGCCTCAAGTTTGGCGCGCCCGCCCAAGTCGGGCAGGTCGATGACAAACGCGCAACCGATGATCTCGCCGCCCAAGCGCTCAATCAGCTTGATCCCGGCCTCGGCGGTGCCGCCGGTGGCCAGCAGGTCGTCGACGACAAGGACTTTCTCGCCCGGCTGAATGGCGTCGTCGTGGATTTCCACCACCGCCTCGCCATACTCCAACTGGTAGTCCTCTGAAATCACCGCGCCGGGTAGCTTGCCTTTCTTTCGGATGGGGACAAATCCGGCGGACAACTGGTGCGCCACCGCACCACCAAGGATGAAGCCGCGCGCCTCCAGCCCCACGACCTTGTCAAAGCGAACCCCGGCGTAGGGGTGCAGCAACTGGTCAATCGCCATGCGAAACCCGCGCGGGTCGGCAAAGAGCGTGGTGACATCGCGGAACATGATCCCTTCGTGCGGGAAATCGACGATGGTGCGGATGTAATCCTTGACCGATGTGCTGGCGGGCATGGCGGGCCTCGTGCGTCTGTTTTGAACCGGCCCTTGTGTGGCCCATGCCGCGCGCAGAGGCAAGCGGGCGTTGTGCCACGGGGGCCTACCAAAGCGATGGTTTGGATACCATCAACCAGAAAACAAGCGTCAGCGCCGCAAATGCGGGCCAGCCAAGTGCAAACCAGATCGCATAGGCGCGCCGCGCCGCCCGTGGTAAGGGTGAACCAGTGCCAAGCGCCTGACCTGCAAGATCGCGGATGCGCATTTGCAAATGCACCACGGGCGCCCAGCATAAAAACGCCAGAAAATAGAGCGCATAGCTCAGCACCAGCCAAGGCTCGATCAGGGACCAGCCTTGCAAATGGATCAACCACAGGCCGGTCAGCGGCTGTATCACCCCGGCGGGGGTGGTGAACACCCAATCGGCCATGACCACGCCCGACGCGACCGAATGGATGGTTTCCACCCGCCCCGTGCGCATCGCCCATACCATTTGAAATGCCGTGCCGATGCCAGTTCCGAACAAGACGGTGGAACTCAGGATATGCAGCCACTTGGCGATGAGGTACGGGTCCATCACCGTTCGTCCTCAAGAATGGCCTGTAACGCAATCAGGGCAAGGACCGGCAGGTTTTTCACAAGCCCACCCAAGGGCAAAAGCCAAAGCGCCGGTGCCAAAACCGTGAAGGCCAGCGTATAACCCACCACCATCGCCGCCTGCACACCGGCCATCAGGCGTGGACGCCAGCCGCGCAAAAGCGCCGTCGCAATCGCCAGATCAATCAGCCCTCCGGCACGGGCCAGCAGGATCAGCGCCTGATCCGACAGCGGCGCGCCTTCGACCAACGGTAAAAAGGTTTCGGACGGCAGGAACAGCCCCAAAAGCCCCGAGGCCAGCCACAAAAAAGCCAACACCACCCGCAACAGCGGCCGCATCAGGTAAAGCCGCGCATGCCACAGGTCTTGCGTGCCCGCGGGTCGCGCAGACAGAAAGCGGGAAAACCCGCGCGGCGGCTGTGGCAGGCCGGTAATGGCCTCACCGGGCCGGGCCACCACCCCTTGTTCCAACTGCGCAACAGCAGTGGCCGAAATCGGACCAAGCCGCATGGCATCGCCCAGCCGCCCCATCATCCGCGCCAGCCCTGGGGGCAAACGCAAAAGCGGCACCCGGCGCAGGCCCAGCCAACCACGCATCGCGCGCAGCATCTCGGCCTGCGTCACGGTTTCCGGACCCCCGATTTCCTGCGGCTCCGGACCGCGAGGGTGGATCAGAAAATGATCCACCGCCGCCGCCAAATCGGCCACATGCACCGGGTTGAACCTCTGATTGCCGCGCCCCACAACCGGCGTCAGGAGCGGCAGCGCGGCCAATCCACGGGCCAGCGACGACCCCCCATAGGAGGTTTCACCCAAAACCAGCCCGGCGCGAAGGATGGTCAAGCCATGATCGCGCGCCACCTCCTCTCCGGCAAGGCGATAGCGGGCGAAATCGGTCTCGCCCCGCTCTATGCCCACGGCGGAAATCAACACGCCCCCGGCCCCCTTCGGCAGGGCTTGATACAAAGCCTCAGGCGCAGTGACATGCACCGACTCTGCGATATGCGCAGGCGCGCTTAGCACCCCGGCGGCATTGACCACATGGGTCACCCCGCGCAGATGCGGCCGCCAAAAGCCCGGGGTTTCGGCCTTACGATGAGTAAGGTCAGCCTTCAGCACGTCAAAGCCCATCCGCTTTAGCCGCGTCACCCGTCGGGCCGAGGCCAGAACCTCCCACCCCTGCGCACGCAGGCCAAAGGCCAGATGCCGCCCGATAAAGCCATCGGCCCCAAGGATCAGAACCCGGCCGCGCGTCCCGCTCATGCGCTACGACGCAAGGTGGCGGTGAGAACCCCCATGCCAATCAGGGTGGCCCCACCGGCACGGGTAATCCATGCGATGATGCCCGGGCGCTCGATCGTCTGGCGCAACCTGTCGGCCAGAAGCGCGTAAATCAAAGCGTTACCTGCGGCCAAGCCCACGAAGGTCGCCACCAGAATGGCGAACTGCGGCAAAAGCGGTGCCGTGGCATCCACGAACTGCGGCACGAAGGCGATGAAAAAGGCGATGGACTTGGGGTTGAGCGCGGT
>DATFKJ010000358.1:0-4451 GCA_035268705.1 Roseovarius sp.
GCATCATCCCCTGCCTCGACGTGGCCGATGGCCGCGTGGTCAAAGGCGTGAATTTCGTCAACCTGCGAGACGCGGGCGACCCCGTCGATGCCGCCAAGGCCTATGACGCCGCCGGTGCCGACGAGCTTTGTTTTCTCGACATCCACGCCACCCATGAAAACCGTGGCGTGATGCTGGATGTCGTCACTCGCACCGCCGAGCAATGCTATATCCCGCTCACCGTCGGGGGCGGCGTGCGCACCGCCGAGGACGTGCGCAAATTGCTGCTGGCCGGGGCTGACAAGGTCTCGTTCAACTCCGCCGCCGTGGCCAATCCGGATGTGGTGCGCGAAGCCGCCGACCAGTTTGGCAGCCAATGCATCGTCGTCGCGATCGACGCCAAGACCGTCTCGCCCGGCAAATGGGAAATCTTCACGCACGGGGGCCGAAAACCCACCGGCATCGACGCCGTAGAATTCGCCAAGCTTGTGGAAGCCAAAGGCGCGGGGGAGATCCTGCTCACCTCGATGGACCGCGATGGCACGCGTGCAGGCTTCAACCTGCCGCTGACCCGTGCCATATCGGATGCGGTCAGCATCCCCGTCATCGCCTCGGGCGGTGTCGGCACGCTCGATCACCTCGTCGATGGCGTGACCAAGGGCGGGGCCTCCGCCGTGCTGGCCGCCTCGATCTTTCATTTCGGGGAATTCACAATCCAACAGGCCAAGGATCACATGGCCGCCAATGGCATTGCCGTAAGGTTGGGCGCATGACCCTGCACGAGCTGGAACAGATCATCGCCACCCGCGCCAAATCCGCGCCCGAAGACAGCTGGACCGTCAAACTTCTGGCCAAAGGCCCCGAAAAAGTGGCCGAAAAATTCGGTGAAGAGGCCATCGAGGCGGTGATCGAAGCAGTCAAAGGCGATGCCCAAGGCCTCACCTCCGAGGCCGCCGATGTGCTGTTTCACCTCCTTGTCATGCTGCACAGCCGCGGCGTCAGCCTCGATGACGTCATGGGCGAACTCGCTCGCCGCCAATCCCAATCCGGCCTTCAGGAAAAAGCATCGCGCCCGAAATGATCCGCCATATCGTTTTCTTCACCGCCCGCGACCAAGCCGACCTTGACCGTATCCGCGAAGGTCTGGAAACACTGGCGCAAATCCCCCACGCCCGCCACTTCGAGGTGGGCCGCAATATGCATGCCGACCGACTGACCGGGGCCGAGGTGGATTTCGTGGTCTATGCCGAATTCGACAGCCAAGACGATCTGGACGCCTACAAGGCGCATCCAATCTATGCCCGCGCCATCGAAATCGTAAAACCCCTGCGCGACATGCGCATCGCGGCGGACATACAAAGCGGCTGAAGCCCTTCATCTTTCCCGAAATACTCCGGGGTAGGTTGAAAATCCCATTTTCAACCACGGGCAGCGCCCCTGAAACCTTACAACTTCGAGGAAATTACCCCGGTATTGAACCCGCCCATGCGCAGCTCGCCAAAAAGTCGCTGATATTCGATCTTGGGACAGCGGTTCATCACCACGTCCACGCCCCGTGCCCGCGCCATCTCGGCGGCCTCCTCGTTGACGACCCCGATCTGCATCCAAACGGTCTGCAAATCCGCAAAGCACTCCAAGGCCTCTTCCACGATAGGCGGCACATGCTCGGGCCGGCGAAATATATCCACCATATCGACATGCCCCTCGATATCGCTGAGAGAGGCGACAACCTCCGCGCCGAAGGCGTTTTTGCCCGCGTGGCCGGGGTTCACCGGCACCACCTCGAACCCCTTCAGCTTGAGATACCGCGCCACGTAGAAGCTCGGGCGCACCTCGTTCATAGAGACCCCCACCACGGCAATACGCTTGGTGCGGGTCAATATCTTGCGAAGATGCGGGTCTGAATACTCTTGGCTCATGGCCGCACTCTAGACAGGGATTTCAAAAGAAAAAAGCGCCCAAGGAAAACCTTGGGCGCCAGTCGCGGAACGAGGGACAGTGAAGAGAAACGCCAGTGTTCCATTCCGACGTTTCTGATCAATAGATAGGGATCGGATTCAAAATAAAAAGCCTTGGTAAACGCCTTGTGACCACAGCTTGCTTATCGGCGGTTTTCCGCTAATCGAAGATGTCTTCGATACCGTCCCACAACTCGTCAACAACCCGGTAAGCCAGTGATTTCCGTGGTTTACGGCGAGATTTTCGCTTCGGTTCCTTGCCTAGGGCATGGGCGCGTTCAGCGGCCCAATCCACCTTCACCCGGCGGCGCCGACCGGCCCGCTTGGGGGCCGCTGTGACAGGGGCGCGTTTGCGTGGGACATGGTCGGCCTTCGGAAGGGCCTTCATGTCGTGCAACGGTGCCCCGCAGGCCGAACACACCAATTCGTGCCGCCCCTGATCCAGAACCAGCGCCGCGCGCGTGCCGCAATAACTGCATGTGGCTATTTTCGGTCCCATTCCGCCTGCCTAACCTGTCCTCGGTGCTAAACATATTGGCAAAGCCCGCGTTTCCAAGGCTTTTGAACCCCAAGTTTTCACGATTCCCGCATTACGTGTTATCTTGGCACCGTATTCTCACGTCAAAGACCTCTCACCATGCCCCAACCACCTAATACGCCCATGCCAGACAACCTTCCCTTCGCGCTTAGCCTGCGGCGGGTCAATCGCGGGGTGGGCTATGTGGCGCTCTTCCTGCCGGTCATCCTGATCGCACTGACGATTTTCTCCAACACCTGCTTCAACCAATCCATCAGCCACTATTACTATAGCCGCATCGGCGGCGACATCTTCGTCGGCGCGCTGACCTTCATCGGCCTTTTGCTGGCATTCTTCTACAGCTTCCACACCAAGACGGTCGACGGTTACCTGCGGCATTACTGGTACGATATCTGGCTTATCAAACTGGCGGGGATATCGGCCTTTCTGATCGCCTATTCGCCGACCACGGGCTCGGGCTGCGACTACGACGGGGCCGAAGTTGCCCGCACCTTCCTGACCTCAGCCAGCGGCCTCGCGCCGCCCGCATCAGATGTCACAGGCGCGCTGTCCTACGATATGTGGGCGACCTTTCCGATGTTCGGCGCCCCCGAGAACGTGCCGATCGTCCTGCAATCCCTGCACTTCGGAGGCGCGGCGGTGATGTTCACGATCCTCGGCTATTTCTCTTACTTCGTTTTCACCCGGATCAATTCCTTCGCCTCGGTGATCGAAGGCAGCCGCAAAGGGTTTCGCAACGTCTGGTATCGTGCGCTCGGCCTGATGATCTTTGCCTGCGTCGCAATCATGGGCGGGGCGGCCATTCTCACCAAGCTGATCCTCTCACCGGACGCGGCATAGGCCTTTCTCGATGCCTGGAATCACTGGCGCCTCACCTTCATCCTCGAATCCGTCGCATTGATGAGCTTCGGGTTAAGCTGGATGATCAAAGGCCGCTTTATCAAAGCCTTCGAGGACGGGGCCGAACACTAAACCGCCTTGGCCGCGTACAGCGCCACAGCCGCCGCGTTCGACACGTTGAGCGACCCGAACGCGCCTGCGAATTCGATCCGTACCAACGCATCGCAGGTCTCGCGCGTTTTTTGCCGCAGGCCCGGCCCTTCGGCTCCCAGAACAAGCGCGACAGGCCGGTCACGGCGTCCATCCAACGCTTGCTCGATGGTCTGCTCCGCCTCGCCCGCAAGGCCCAGTACAAGATAGCCCATGCCCTGCAATTCCTTGATGGCATCCGACAGATTGCGCACCTGCAAATAGGGCTGCCGCTCAAGCGCACCGCTCGCGGTTTTGGCCAAGGCGCCGGTTTCGGGCGCCGAATGGTGGCGCGGGGCCACCACGGCGCAAGCGCCAAAAACCTCGGCCGAGCGCAGAATAGCCCCCACGTTATGCGGATCGGTCACCCTGTCCAGCATCACAAGACGCGGCGCCCTGTCCGCCGGCCCACCAAGCGCCACATCCGCCAAGCTTCCCCAGTCAAGGGGCTTCACCTCCAAGGCCGCGCCTTGATGCACCGACTGCGGATCAAGCGGCGCGGGGAACTTGCGCGGATCGGCCATCTCGGGCGGGATCCCGGCCTGCGCAATCGCGTCCGACAGCTTGTCGGCGGCGTTCTTGGTGACAATCAACCGCAGCTTTTCACGTGCTGGATTCATCAGCGCATCGCGCACGGCATGCAGCCCGAAAAGCCAAACTGTTTCCCGCGTATTCTCGCGCTTTGCCTGCTCTTTTTCGATCACCCATTTGGGTTTTTTCGCCGCCATTTGCCACCTCTCGCACCAAGCGCCGACAATGCGTGCCAGCGTGCCGCGCTGCAAGGCATTTTCGCCTTGACGCCCCACGGCACGATCCCTAAATACGCCCCCACGCCACGGGTCAAGACCCGATGGAAAGTGGGCGACAGGCCGCAAGGTGTGGCAGGGGACTGTAACTCCCTCGCGGAGACGCACGCTAGGTTCGATTCCTAGGTCGCCCACCACTTT
>DATFKJ010000359.1:0-3026 GCA_035268705.1 Roseovarius sp.
CTCATTCAGACCATCGGCCGCGCCGCGCGCAACGCCGACGGGCGCGTGATCATGTATGCCGACCGCATCACCGGCTCGATGCAGCGCGCGATGGACGAAACCGACCGGAGGCGGGCCAAGCAGATCGCCTATAACGAGGAACACGGCATCACCCCCGCCACGATCCGCAAGAATGTCGATGACATCCTGCAGGGTCTCTACAAGGGCGACGTGGACATGAACCGCGTCACCGCCAAGGTCGACAAGCCGATGGCAGGCGCCAACCTGCAGGCGGTGCTGGAAGGGCTGCGCACCGACATGCGCAAGGCCGCCGAAAATTTGGAATTCGAAGAGGCCGCCCGGCTGCGCGACGAGGTCAAGCGGCTGGAGGCAGTGGATCTGGCGGTGGCCGACGATCCCTTGGCGCGGCAGCAGGCGGTTGAGAAGGCGTCAGACGCCGCCGTCGGCTCGCGCGGGCGGTCAACGGCAGGGAGGCCGGGGCAGCGCGGGGGGAATGTGAAGCGGCGGGGGCGGTAATGATTGAGCTTTCAGAATGGTGAAACCACCGAGAAAACATCATTTTGTTCAAGCTGAACATTTAAGGCAATTTACCGACGCTGACGGCCTTCTATCGGTATATGGTAAAGATGGCAGCCGTTTTAGAGACAAGCCGCAAGGCATCTTCAAGAAGAAAGACTTGAACTCGTTCAAATTAGAGGGAGAACTTGATACCAGTTTCGAGGCTATCGCTACAGATATCGAAAACGAATGCTGGCCAATACTAAGGCGTATCGTTGAGCGAGAAGAAGTACGTTCAGACGACATAGAGTACATTGCGACATACCTTTCATTTTCGCGCCTTCGCAACCCAAATGTTCAGCTTGGGATTGTGGAGATGCACAGACAAAGTTTCGAGCAAACTGCAAAGCTGTTGGACCGGGCAGGTCACTTTGAAGAGTTTGGGCCAAACCCACTTGATCCAGAAAAGAGCTTAACTGATTTGCTGGAAGAGGGAACTTTGACAGTCGATATCAATAACTCAGTCTACCTCGATGCAATTGGCACCATGATGAAACCAACTTATGAAACTCTGTCGAACGCTTATCATTGGTGCCTGATCAAATCCCAACGCGGACGGGTAGCTATAGGCGATCACCCGTTGACCTATGTTCATCCTGGAAGGGATCCTGGCGCTTACGGAATGACGCCGGGAGGCACTGACTGCGAAATGGCTTTTCCACTGTCAAGCAATCTGTATTTATTCGGGAGATGGGAAACGAGAATAGAGAACTTTGTGTCAGAAGACGCGGTAGACGAACTCAACAAACGACAAGCAATCTTTGCGACCCGTCACTTAGCGCACAGGCAAGATCACCGCAGATGGCATTCACTAGTAAGGCGGTATAGAGACTTCGCATTTCAAACCCGAGCCGATACGCTCGATTTCGGTGAAGGTGCGTATCAAATAATGCGTTCAGGAGTATTTCTTAACCTCGACGCAAACCGGACAAAGCTGGCAAATCCACTTGCCAAGACCTTTCCAATAGCGCTCCCATAGGTACAGATCAGCAAGCATAGGATGAGTGCCAACCCACCATTGGGTATCCCGCAATCACCCCGGACACGAAGCGTGCACATATCGTCGCGCCAACGACGACGTCCCCCGGGGCGCCGCCCGTTCGGCCCTCAAACCGTCCCCCGGACGGTTTGTCGGGCTTCGCCCGAACCGGCCCTCACCCTCCAAATCGGTCCAACAGGGCACCGTGATCCGGCGAAAGACGCGTGACATTGAGCGATTTGTCGGAATGGAGCGGTTCATGCGCGAAATCCACCGGCGCGGGTTTCAGGTGGCGGAAAACTCCGGCCAGATCGTCATCTTCTGCAACCGCGCGCCCGTCCGCTGGCTCACGCCACCACCGATTTCTCCAAAAGAAATCGGACCGAAATCTTTTCAAGATTTCGGCTCACATCCTCCGCCGTAAGACTTAGATCACCCGTCTTCGCCCGATCCGCGCGGCCCCCCACGCCCCAAGGAACGCGCCCAGACCATCGGCCAGCAGATCCGCCCATTCGGCGCTGCGCCCGGTGAAAGGCTGCACGATCTCGATCATGCCGCCATAGGCCAAAACAACCAGCGCCACCGCGCGCCAATGCCGGGGATAGGCAAAGGCCAGCGGCGTGGCCAGCGCGCCGAAGGCCAGCACATGCGCCAGCTTGTCCAGGCCCGGCAGCCCCTGAGGGCCCGGCGTGACCGGGGTCAGGGTCAGCGCGGCGATAATCAGGGCAAGCGCAAGGGTCGCGTAATGCGTCAGGTACCGGGTCATGCCAGCGCCATACGCCGACCACCCGCCCCGATCAAGCGATGATCAGAAGTCGAACAGATCTTCGAGAAAGCCACCCCGCTTCTTGCGCGGTTTGCCGCCGGAATAGCCACGATCATCGCCGCGCGGCGGCGGGGCAGCCTCCGACGCCGACCGGTCGATGATCTTGTCAAGCTCGCCCCGGTCCAGCCAGACCCCCCTGCATTGCGGGCAATAGTCGATTTCCACCCCGGCGCGTTCGGCAATCACAAGCGCGGTTCCATCGATCGGGCATTGCATGGCTGGTCTCCTGTCGGCTGTTGAACTCATCCGATCAGGTGGGGTCGCGCGCGCATCACCGCAAGGGCGCGCGCGATCTGCCGCAGGTCAGCGGATCACATGCACCGCGCAGGTCGCGTGCCGCACCACCTTGGCCGCGGTCGAGCCCAGCAGCAGATCCTGCATGCCCGGACGATGGCTCGCGATCACGATGCAATCGGGCCCCTGCGCCTCGGCCCAATCGAGAATGGTGCGCCCCGAATGCCCCTCGACCACGAAGGAGTCGGCATTGGGCAGGGCGGCGGCCATCGCCGACAGCTCGGCCTCGATCGCCTTGCGCGCCTCGGACTGGTAGCCCGACGGCAGATAGGAAATGGCATAGCTCGGCACCTGCTCGATCACATGCAGCAGGCTGATCTTGCCGCTGTCACCCGCGAGCAGCTTTGCCGCCGCGAGGGCCCCTGCCCC
>DATFKJ010000360.1:0-9942 GCA_035268705.1 Roseovarius sp.
TTGATCCGGATCGCAGCAGAGCGCGAGTTGCGCAAGGCGCCGGTGTTGGAACCAGAACATCATGCATGGGAGGCGTTCTCGGCACGGTTCCCGTACACCGAAACCGACGATCAGCTTCGCGCCATCGAAGATGTCATGGACGACATGGAGGCGGGCCGCCCCATGGACCGCCTGATTTGCGGCGATGTGGGCTTTGGCAAGACCGAAGTGGCGATGCGCGCGGCCTTTGTCGCCGCTATGTCGGGCGCACAGGTGGCGGTGATCGCGCCCACGACCCTTCTGGCGCGGCAGCATTACCAGAGTTTTGCCGAAAGGTTCCGGGGCTTCCCGGTGACGGTGCGGCCCCTGTCGCGCTTTGTCAGTCAGAAAGACGCGACCCTGACGCGCGACGGGCTGGCCAAGGGGACGGTGGATATCGTTGTCGGCACCCATGCGCTTCTGGCCAAGGGGGTCAGGTTCAAGAATCTCGGGCTTTTGGTGATCGACGAAGAGCAACGGTTCGGCGTGACCCACAAGGAGCGGCTCAAGCAGTTGCGCTCGGACATCCATGTATTGACGCTGACGGCCACGCCGATCCCGCGAACATTGCAACTGAGCCTGTCGGGGGTGCGCGACCTGTCGATCATCGGCACGCCGCCGGTGGACCGTCTGTCGATCCGCACCTACGTCAGCCCATTCGATGCGGTGACGATCCGCGAGGCCTTGTTGCGCGAGCATTATCGAGGCGGGCAAAGCTTTTATGTCGTGCCGCGTATCGAGGACCTGCGCGAGATCGAAGATTTCCTGCAAGATCAGGTACCTGAGGTCAGTTACGTGGTGGCGCACGGGCAGATGGCGGCAGGCGAGTTGGATGACCGCATGAACGCCTTTTACGATGGGAAATACGACGTGTTGCTGGCGACGACGATCGTGGAATCCGGGCTGGATATTCCCGCGGCCAACACCATGGTCATTCATCGTGCGGATATGTTCGGGCTGGGGCAGCTTTACCAGATCCGGGGCCGCGTGGGCCGGTCGAAAACTCGGGCCTATGCTTATCTGACCACGAAGCCACGGGCGCGCCTGACCCCGGCGGCGGAAAAGCGGCTGCGCGTTCTGGGATCACTGGACACGCTTGGGGCGGGGTTCACGCTGGCCAGTCAGGATCTGGATATTCGCGGGGCCGGCAACCTTCTGGGCGAGGAGCAATCCGGCCAGATGCGCGATGTGGGCTACGAGTTGTACCAGTCGATGCTGGAAGAGGCGATTGCCAAGATCAAGGCAGGCGAGATGGAGGGCTTGACCGAAGGCGATGAGCAATGGGCGCCGCAGATCAACCTTGGTGTATCGGTCCTGATCCCCGAGGATTACGTGCCCGACCTTGACGTTCGGCTGGGATTGTACCGCAGACTCAGTGGGTTACACAGCAAAGTTGAGCTGGAAGGCTTTGCCGCCGAACTGATCGACCGCTTTGGCAAACTGCCCAAGGAAGTGAATACCCTGCTGCTGGTCGTGCGGATCAAGGCGATGTGCAAGAAAGCCGGGATCGCCAAACTGGATGGCGGGCCGAAAGGCGCGGTTCTTCAGTTCCACAATGACAAGTTCGCCTCACCTCAGGGGTTGGTGGACTTCATCAAGGATCAGAACGGCTTGGCCAAGGTCAAGGACAACAAGATCGTGGTGCGGCGCGACTGGCGCAAGGACAGTGACAAGATCAAGGGGGCCTTTGCGATTGCCCGTGATCTGGCGGAAAAAGTCGTGGCCGAGAAGAAAAAGGCGAAGGACAATGCTTGAAGACGGGCTGCATGGCGTGCCGGCGGGGCACACGGCCTCGGTGGTCACGCATCTTGAGATGAAAAGCCGGCCAGAACAAAGGGCTGAGGCGGCGTTGGATCTTGCGTTGATCCGCGTGCCTGACCCGGATCCGGCATGGTATCTGGAGCTGTTTCGCAAGGTCGGTGCGCCTTGGCTGTGGTTCGGGCGATTGACCATGCAAAAGACCGATCTTGTGGACCTTTTACGCGATCCGAAGGTGCATGTTCATGCCTTGCGGGCCGGGGATGAGGATGTCGGCCTGCTGGAACTGGATTTCCGGCAGGCGGGTGAATGCGAGTTGGCCTATTTTGGCCTGACGACTGGCATGGTCGGGACCGGGACGGGCCGGTGGTTGATGAACCGCGCGATTGCCTTGGCTTGGGCAGAAAATATCACGCGATTCCATGTGCATACCTGCACATTGGATCACCCGTCAGCCTTGGATTTCTATCGCCGCAGCGGGTTCGCGCCCTACAAGCGCGAGATCGAAATCGCGCCCGATCCGCGATTGACGGGGCATTTGCCACGCGATTGCGCGGCGCATGTGCCGCTGATCGAATAGGGTCAGAGATTTCCCGAGGGATCTGGACAAGCCGGATCAGCCGCCTTGGTCTTCTTTCTTATCCTTGAAGGCCTTGGCGCGCTCCATGAGCATTTTGCGCGCCGCGATGTTGGCGCGGCGGACGCGCATGGAGGTCAGGAAGGCCTCTTCGGCGGTCTGGGAGGTGGCGCCGAGGATCTTGACGATCTCCGAAATGATGCTGTCGTCGCCTGTGGCGTCGACGTATTTGATCACATCCAGGGCCAGTTCGTCGGCCAGATCCTCGGTCACGCCCATCGTCTTACCTCGTGGTTTCGGTGAGGCGGCGTTTGACGTAGCCCGTGACGCTGTCGATCATGGGCTCCATGTGCGGCTCTTCAAAGAAATGGCCAGCGCCTTCGACCTCTTCATGGCTGATGGTGATGCCCTGCTGTTCTTGCAGCTTTGAGACCAGCGCTCTTGTGTCGGCTGGTGGCGCCACACGGTCGGCCGCGCCGTTGATGATCAGCCCCGAAGACGGGCAGGGCGCGAGGAAGGAAAAGTCATACATGTTGGCGGGCGGCGAGACCGAGATGAACCCGGTGATCTCGGGGCGGCGCATCAAGAGTTGCATGCCGATCCAAGCGCCGAAGGAGAAGCCAGCGACCCAGCAATGCTTTGAGTTGTTGTTCATCGACTGAAGATAATCGAGCGCCGAGGCGGCATCCGACAACTCGCCCACGCCTTGGTCGTATTCGCCCTGAGACCGACCCACGCCGCGGAAATTGAAGCGCAGCACGGTGAATCCCATGTTGTAGAAGGCATAGTGCAGATTGTAGACGACCTTGTTGTTCATCGTGCCGCCGAACTGCGGATGCGGATGCAGCACAATGGCGATGGGGGCGTCTTTTTCTTTTTGCGGGTGGTAGCGGCCTTCGAGCCGACCCTCGGGGCCGGGAAAAATTACCTCGGGCATGGATTCCCTTGTCCTTTTTGCCAAGGTGCGGGCGGCATTCTTGACGAAATTGCTCAAGCACCTTAGAAATGTTCTAAATTTGATCGGTACGGCACGCCCGACCTCCGCCGAAATAAGCCTTGCGCGGGGTCAGGTCAATCTATTCGCGGGGAGAAGGCCATGAAACTGAGCACAAAAGGCCGTTATGCCATGGTCGCGCTGGTGGATATTGCCCTGCAAGAGGACGGAACGCTGGTCACCTTGAGCGATATTGCCAAGCGCCAGGATATCTCGTTGCCATATCTGGAACAGCTTTTCGTGAAGTTGCGTCGAGCGGAACTGGTGGCTTCGGTTCGCGGGCCTGGCGGTGGGTATCGGTTGTCCCGTCCGGCGGCGGAAATTCGGGTGTTCGAGGTTTTGGCCGCGGTCGATGAAACGGTGGACGCGCTGCACAAGGGGGCCGGGGCCTCGGGTGGGGCGAGTGGATCGCGGGCGCAATCCATGACCAACCGGTTGTGGGAGGGGTTGAGTGCGCAAGTTTATGTTTTCCTGCACCAGACCCGGTTGAGCGACGTGGTGGGCAATGGGTTGGCCCCGTGTCCTGCGGTGCCGACCTTCTTCGCGGTGGTGGATGACGAATGAATACCGCTGCTGGAGAGATTGCGCCGCCTGCGGCGTCGCCGGGGCGGGGGGCGTTGCCCCCCACGTTGAAAATCGG
Source organism: Roseovarius sp. (assembly GCA_035268705.1). Classification (GTDB taxonomy): domain Bacteria; phylum Pseudomonadota; class Alphaproteobacteria; order Rhodobacterales; family Rhodobacteraceae; genus Roseovarius. The sequence continues at coordinate 3,988 of DATFKJ010000360.1, forward strand.
GGATTTTCAACGCTCCCCCCAGGATATTTTTGAACAGAAGAAGATGGGGCGGGCGTGAGCCGGATTTATCTGGATTACAATGCGACCGCCCCTTTGCGGGCCGAGGCGCGCGAGGCCATGATCCGGGCGATGGATATGGTTGGTAACCCGTCGTCGGTGCATGGCGAGGGGCGTGCGGCGAAGGCGCTGATCGAGCGGGCCCGGGGGCAAGTTGCGACTGCGCTTGGGGCCGATGGGGCGGATGTGATTTTCACCTCAGGCGCGACGGAAGCCGCGGCTCTGGCCTGTGTCGGGCGGGGCCTGCACGGAGCTGCGGTCGAGCATGATGCGGTCAAGGTCTGGATCACGCCGGATTTACCGGTGGATGCCATGGGCCATGTGACGGTGAGCGATCCGGCGCAGTCGGTCTTGCAATTGGCCAACTCCGAGACGGGTGTCGTGCAGGATTTGCCCGAGGGTTTGGCCATGTCGGATATGACGCAGGCCTTTGGCAAGCTGCCTTTGGCGTTCAACTGGGCCGGTTGCGAGATGGCGATTGTTTCGGCCCATAAGCTGGGCGGGCCAAAGGGCATTGGTGCCTTGGTGGTGAAGCGCGGCACGGATGTGGTCGCGCAGATCAAGGGCGGGGGGCAGGAAATGGGGCGTCGATCGGGGACCGAGAACCTGATCGGAATCGCCGGATTCGGTGCGGCGGCGGAGGCCGCTCAGCGCGATGTGGCCAATGGGGTATGGGCGCGCGTCGCGGAATTTAGAAAGATTCTAGAAAAATTCGTTGCAGCCGAGGCGAAAGAGACTATTTTTGTCGGGAAAGACAGCGCGCGGCTGCCCAACACAGTTTGCATGGTCACGCCCGGATGGAAGGGTGAGACGCAGGTCATGGCCATGGACTTGGCCGGGTTCGCGGTTTCCAGCGGATCGGCCTGCTCCAGCGGCAAGGTGCGGGCCAGTGGAACGCTGGAGGCCATGGGCATCGGCCCGGAGAACGCGGCCTGTGCGCTGCGGGTCTCACTTGGCCCCGAGACGACGGAAGATGATGTCATGCGCTTTGGCGAGGCATGGCTGAAACAATGGACGAAGCACCGCGCCCGAGCGGCGTGACAAGACAACCAAGGAGGTGGCCTTATGGCGGCACTGGATGACACACAAGTCAAGGAAGGCGTCGATCAGGAGACGGTCGATGCGGTACGCGAGGTTGGCGGCGCTTACAAACACGGTTGGTCGACCGATATCGAGATGGATTACGCCCCGAAGGGCCTGACAGAAGATATCGTGCGCCTGATCAGTGAAAAGAACAATGAGCCCGAGTGGATGACCGAGTGGCGTCTTCAGGCCTTTGAGCGGTGGTTGCAGATGAATGAGCCCGAGTGGGCGATGCTGGATTATCCGAAGGTGGATTTCCAGGAACAGTATTATTACGCCCGGCCCACAAGCATGGCGGAAAAGCCGAAATCGCTGGACGATGTCGACCCCAAGCTTTTGGAGACTTATGAAAAGCTGGGTATTCCGCTGAAGGAGCAGATGATCCTTGCCGGGGTCGAGGGGGCCGAAGAGGCGCCCGCCGAGGGCCGTAAGGTGGCCGTGGATGCGGTGTTTGACTCCGTTTCTGTCGGGACGACCTTCCAGAAAGAGCTTGAGAGCGCGGGCGTTATTTTCTGCTCTATCTCGGAAGCGATCGAAAAGCACCCGGAACTGGTGAAGAAATACCTTGGGTCGGTCGTGCCGGTGAGTGACAATTTCTATGCAACGTTGAATTCAGCGGTCTTTTCCGATGGCTCGTTCGTTTACGTACCGCCCGGTGTGCGCTGCCCGATGGAGTTGAGCACCTATTTCCGGATCAATGCCGAGAATACCGGGCAGTTCGAGCGGACGTTGATCATTGCCGACAAGGGGTCTTATGTCAGTTACCTTGAGGGCTGCACCGCGCCGCAGCGTGACGAAAGCCAACTTCATGCGGCGGTTGTCGAGATCGTCGTCGAAGAAGACGCCGAGGTGAAGTATTCCACCGTGCAAAACTGGTTCCCCGGTAACGAGGATGGCACGGGCGGCATTTACAACTTCGTCACCAAGCGGGCCGATTGCCGGGGCGACCGGGCCAAGGTGATGTGGACGCAGGTGGAAACCGGCTCTGCCGTCACTTGGAAATACCCGTCCTGCATCCTGCGCGGTGAGGAAAGCCAAGGCGAGTTTTACTCAATCGCCATCACCAACAACCACCAGCAGGCCGATACCGGCACCAAGATGGTGCATCTGGGCAAGAACACCCGCTCACGGATCGTCTCGAAGGGGATCAGTGCGGGGGTGGCGCAGAACACCTATCGCGGGTTGGTTTCGATGCACCCCAAGGCCAAGAACAGCCGGAACTACACCCAGTGTGACAGCCTGCTGATCGGCGATAAATGCGGGGCGCACACGGTGCCTTACATCGAGGTCAAGAATAACTCTTCGCGGGTGGAGCACGAGGCGACCACTAGTAAGGTGGATGACGACCAGATGTTCTATTGCCGTCAGCGTGGCATGGACGAGGAAGAGGCCGTGGCCTTGGTCGTCAACGGGTTCTGCAAGGACGTGTTGCAGGCGCTGCCGATGGAGTTTGCCATGGAAGCACAGCAATTGGTTGCGATATCGCTTGAAGGGTCTGTGGGGTAAGTCCCTGTGCGCGGCCTGCTGATATCGGCGGCGTTGACCGGGCTTTTCTGTTCGATCTTCGCCGTGGTCGTCGACAGCATTCTGGACATGTTGAGTGTTTGGATGCTGGCAGGGACCGCAGCAGTATCAGGGTTTCTGGGCCGGATTTTTGCCCATTGGGCGAGTGGAGAGAGTAAATGATCATCACTACAACCAACAGCGTCGAAGGCCGCAAGATCACCGATTACCGCGGGATCGTTGTGGGCGAGGCGATCATGGGGGCGAATATCTTTCGGGATTTCTTTGCCCAGATAACCGATGTCGTCGGTGGCCGCTCGGGGGCCTATGAAAGCAAGTTGCAGGATGCGCGCGACACTGCGCTCAACGAATTGGAAGGCCGCGCGACGGCACTCGGGGCGAATGCGGTGGTCGGTGTTGATCTGGATTACGAGGTGGTGGGCGAGTCGATGTTGATGGTCTCGGCCAGTGGCACGGCTGTCGTGCTGGATTGAATCGAATGAAGGGGCAGAGCGGCCCCAAGAAAGAACACGAGTTAGGAGCGAAAAGATGTTGGAAATCAAGAACCTGCACGTTGATCTTGAGGAAGAGGAAAAGACCATCCTCAAGGGTGTGGACCTGACCGTGGAAGCGGGCAAGGTGCATGCGATCATGGGGCCGAACGGCTCGGGCAAATCCACCTTGTCTTATGTCCTGTCGGGGCGTGATGGCTACGAGGTGACCGAAGGTTCGGCGACCATGGAAGGTGAGGACATTCTGGAGATGGAGCCGGAAGAGCGCGCAGCGGCGGGCATATTCCTTGCGTTCCAATACCCGGTTGAAATTCCCGGCGTCGGCAACATGACCTTCATGCGCACCGCGCTGAATTCGCAGCGCAAGGCGCGGGGCGAGGACGAAATGAGTGCCGCGGATTTCCTCAAGCTGGTGCGCGAGAAGGCCGCCACCCTGAAGATGAGCAACGACATGCTCAAGCGGCCGGTCAACGTGGGCTTCTCTGGGGGTGAGAAAAAGCGCAACGAGATCCTGCAAATGGCTGTGCTTGAACCCAAGATGTGCATTCTCGACGAGACCGACTCAGGGCTTGACGTGGACGCGATGAAGCTGGTTGCGGAAGGGGTCAATGCCCTGCGTGACGAGGGCCGTGGGTTCCTTGTGATCACCCACTATCAGCGCCTTTTGGACCATATCAAACCGGATGTCGTTCACATCATGGCCGATGGCAAGATCGTCAAGACCGGTGGCCCGGAGCTGGCGCTTGAAGTTGAGAAAAACGGCTATACCGATCTTCTTGGGGAGGTGGCGTAATGGCATTGCCGCAGGCAAAACAAAACGCGACCGAGGCGCGGTTGAGCGCGGTCAACACGCCGGACGGGGCCGTGTGGATTGCTCAGGCCCGCGAGTCTGCGCTTGCGCGGGTACGTGCGATGGGCCTGCCCACGGCGCGCGATGAATATTGGAAGTTCACCCGGCCCGAGACATTGGTTCAGGCCGAGGCGCCTGAAGCGGCGTTGTTCGAGGAGGATGAAGCGCCGATTTTCGACACTGTCGACCGCCTGAAGGTGGTTTTTGTCGATGGGGTGTTCGACGCTGAGGCCAGCGATGACCTGTCGCAAGAGGGCCTTACGATCGAGCGGCTGGCGGATGTGGCGCAGGCTGATATTCACTGGGCCAAGGACCTTTACGGTGTCTTGGAAGAACGCGGGCAGGATCCGGTGCAGCGCCCCTTGGCGGCGCTGAACACGGCACTGGCCGAGGATGGCGTGGTGATCCATGTCAGCGGCAAGGCGAGCAAGCCCGTTAACCTGATTTATAACCATAAATCAACGACTTCTGATGCGACGCTACACCATGTTATCAAGCTGGATCCGGGCGCGGACCTGACCGTACTTGAGAACGGTCCGGCAGCGGCACGTTTCAACAAGGTGATGGAAGTGGACGTGGCCGACGGTGCGGCGTTCCATCATGTGCGCACCCAAGGGCGCGACCATGAGCGGCGCGCGGTGACTCATGTGTTTGCCCGTGTCGGCGAAGAAAGCGCCTTCAAGACCTTCACGCTGACCGCCAATGGCGTGTTGACCCGCAACGAATGCGTGGTCGAGATGCTGGGCGACAATTCGGTTGCGCATATCGCCGGTGCCTGTGTCGGTGATGGTGATTTCCATCACGACGATACGGTGTTCGTCACCCATGACGCGGTAAATTGCGAAAGCCGTCAGGTGTTCAAGAAGGTGCTGCGCAACGGGGCGCGAGGTGTGTTTCAAGGCAAGATCCTTGTAAAGCCCGATGCGCAGAAAACCGATGGCTACCAGATCAGTCAATCGCTGCTGCTGGATGGCGACAGCGAGTTCGACGCCAAGCCCGAGCTTGAGATTTACGCCGATGATGTCGCGTGTTCGCATGGCTCGACTTCGGGGGCGATTGACGAAGATGCGCTGTATTATCTTCGGGCGCGTGGTGTTCCCAAGGCGATCGCGACGGATATGTTGACGCTTTCGTTCCTTGCCGAAGCGGTTCAGGAGATTGAGAACGAAACCCTGCGCGATGAAATCAACACGCGGCTTGAGGGCTGGTTGGAGCGGCGGCGCGGCTGATGCCTGTCACACGTGATATCGCGGCCTCTTACAAGGGGCCGCGGACCGTTTTCCGGCGGCTTCTGGGCATGGGTGAGAACGAAGGCCGCGCGCTTGCCATTTTGATGGCGGGCTGCGCAGTGACTTTCGTTGCGCAATGGCCAAGGCTTTCGCGTGAGGCGCATTTGACCGAACAGGATGTCTATCCGATGATGGGCGCCTCGCTTTTGGCGTGGATGTTCATCGCGCCGCTGATCTTTTATGCCTTGGCCCTTCTCAGTGGCCTGATTCTCAGGGTCTTTGGCGGCAAGGCCAGCGGTTTTGCCGCGCGCCTTGCGCTTTTCTGGGCCTTCTTGGCGGCCAGTCCGTTGATGCTTTTGAACGGATTGGTTGCGGGGTTCATCGGACCCGGCGGGGCCTTGGCGTTGGTTGGCGTGCTTTGGTGTGCCGTTTTCTTGTGGTTCTGGCTGGCCAATTTACGCGAAGCCGGGTGGGGGTAAGTATGGTGTTGGCAGATTGGAAGGCGCTGTTCGTTCTGACGTTGAAGGCGCCGCGGGCCGGGGCAAATCAGGTCTTGTCGCTCAATATCCCGGCGCAGGCGCTGTGGATGGCGCTTTCGCTTGTCTCGGTCGTCACCTCGATGATCTTTGCCGGGTTGCTGCAACTGGCCCCCATGCCGCAGGACGAGATGGGCGACCTGGTGCGCACGATGCCCGCCTACGACGCGCCCCTGATCTTTGCG